>NZ_JBSFUU010000034.1:0-103557 GCF_053591955.1 Streptomyces sp. NPDC002845
GCCGCCAGTTCGACCGCCTCAGCGACGCCGCCCTCCCCGCCATCGACGCGACCGTCATCCCCGTCAAGCACGCGACCCGGGACTCCCTGGGCCTCCTCCAGCACATCCTGTACACCCTTCAGGGAGAACCAGCATGACCGCCCTCACCTGGCAGAAGTCCTCCTTCAGCGGCGACCAGGCCAACTGCCTCCGCCTCGCCGCCCCCACCCCCACCGGCCCCATCCACCTCCAAGAAAGCGACACCCCCGACATCACCCTCACCACCACCCCCACCACCCTCGCCGCCCTCATACGCGCCACCCGCCAGCCCGGCGGCAACCGGCATCACCGGTACAACCATTAGTGCAGCAACCTGCTGCACAATCACCAGCCGAACTTGTCCAACAACCTGTTGGACAATTCCCGGCCGCAGATCCACCCAGTACCCGTCCACGCCGGACTACGCTGACCGGCATCCGCAAGGCAACGGGGGTGTACGGAAGTTGGACCCGGCAGTGCTCGGTGCCAGGCTCACGTCGGGGCTGGTCGGACCGCTGGTGAAGAAGCTGTTCGTGAAGGAGGGCCCGGGCGCGGGACTGGTCGACAAACCCGTACGGCTGTCCGCGCTGGTGTCGTTCCGGGGCGAGAAGCGGAAGCTTTCTGAGAAGGATGTACGACTCCTCGCCTCCCAGCTCGTCCGTGCGGCGGTCTCCTCGCCCGGTGAACGACCGTTCCCCCCGGACGAGGAGACCGCGGTCGCCGACGCGCTCGCCAGCAAACTGCTCGCACTGGGCAATCTCGACATGGACGACATCCAGGCGGTCCGCCTCGGCTACCGCGAACTGGCCCGAAAACTCCACCACCAGGCGCCGACAGCCGCGCACCTCTCCACGGACGCCTCGTACTTCCTCGACACGCTCACCGAGTGGGCGTGCCTGCACGTCATCAACTTCTTCACGCAGAGGTCCACCTTCGTGGCCCGCACGCTGGTGGAGCAGAGCCGGTACCAGGCCGAACTCATCGCCAAGTTGGACGAGTTGGTCACACGCACCCCGCGCCTCGACGCCCGGGACGCGTCCTTCGAGCAGCGCTACCTCGCCTACACCGCCACCCGGCACAGCCACCTGACCATCTACGGCATCGACCTGGTCAACTCCCCCGAGCGCTGGCCCCTCGACGCCGCGTACCTCAGCCTCCAGGCCCTGCGGCCCGAGGAGGACGACGACTCGGCCGGACCGGGCGGCACGCACTTCGCCTCGGCGGCCACCGCCCTGCCCGCCGAACAGGCCCTGGCCGACCACGACCTGGTGATGCTGCGCGGGGTCGCCGGCTCCGGCAAGACCACGCTCGTGCAGTGGCTGGCGGTGACGGCGGCCAGGGGCGAACGCGGCGACCGCGTCCCGTTCGTACTCCCGCTCCGTACGCTGGTCCGCCGCCCGGACGGCCTCCCGGCACCCGACGCGTTCCTCGCCGCCGTACGCGTCCCCTTCCACGCCACGCAGCCGGACGGCTGGCCGGACCGGGTACTGAGCGCACGGCGCGGCCTGCTCCTGGTCGACGGCATCGACGAGATCCCCGAACGCGACCGCGAACGCACCCGCCGCTGGCTGCGCGACCTGCTCGCCGTCTACCCCGGCAACCAGTGGCTGGTGACCTCCCGCCCCTCCGCCGTACGCGAGGGCTGGCTCGCCCCGGACGGGTTCACCGAGCTCGCGCTCTCCCCGATGGGCCGGGACGACGTGGCCGCGTTCATCGCCCGCTGGCACACGGCGGCCCGCCTCGACGCCCCGGACACGGACCGCCTCGACGGCTACGAACGCTCCCTGCTCGACGCCGTCCGGACCAAGCCCGACCTCGGCCGCCTCGCCACCAACCCCCTGATGTGCGGCCTGATCTGCGCCCTCCACCGCGACCGGCGCGGCTATCTCCCGTACGGCAGGCAGGAGTTGTACGAGGCCGCCCTGTCCATGCTGCTGGCACGGCGGGATGAGGAGCGCGACATGTTCGAGGGGATCCAGGACAGGGTCCACCTCACCGAACTCCCCCAGATCCAGCTGCTCCAACGCCTCGCCTACTGGCTCATCCGCAACAACCAGTCCGAGATGGACCGCGACCGCGCCGTCCGCATCGTCTCCGACGCCCTCCCCTCCCTGCCGGCCGCCGCGGCCCAGGGCGACGCCGAGCGAATCCTCCACCACCTGGTGCTGCGCAGCGGCCTCCTGCGCGAACCGACCGCCGGCACCGTGGAGTTCGTCCACCGCACCTTCCAGGACTACCTCGGCGCCAAGGCAGCCGTGGAAGACGGCGACTTCGGGCTGCTGGTGCGCAACGCCGTGGACGAGCAGTGGGCCGACGTCGTACGCATGGCGGTGGCGCACGCCCGGCCGCGCGAACGGGCCGTTCTGCTACGGGACCTGACCGACTCGGCACAACAGCTCGACGGTGCCGCCGGCGCCCGCGTACGGCTCCTCGCGCTGGCCTCTCTTGAACACGCCACCGAGCTCGATCCCCAGGTGCGGGCCGCCGTCGAGCAGAGCGCGGCCTCGCTGATCCCGCCGCGCACCACCGAGGAGGCCCGCGCCCTCGCCTCCGTCGGTCCGCTCGTCCTGGAACTCCTGCCGGGCCCGGGAGAGGGGCTCACCGACGCCGAGGCCCGGGCGGTGGTCGTCACCGCGTCCCTCATCGGCACGGACGCCGCCCTCCCGGTACTCGCCCGTTTCCGCTCCCGCCGGGCGCTGGACGTCCGTGCCCAACTCACCTGGACCTGGCACCGGTTCGACGCACGGAGGTACGCGAAGGAGGTCGTCGCCCATCTGCCGGAGGACGGCCTGTTCTTCTCGGCGCACTCGGGAGAACACCTGCGGATCCTGCGGGAACTGGGCGGCCGATCCCGGCTCCAGATCGCCGGCGACATCGCCGGGTCCGAGCTGAGCGCCGAACTCGT
Organism: Streptomyces sp. NPDC002845; assembly: GCF_053591955.1. Classification (NCBI taxonomy): domain Bacteria; kingdom Bacillati; phylum Actinomycetota; class Actinomycetes; order Kitasatosporales; family Streptomycetaceae; genus Streptomyces; species Streptomyces sp. NPDC002845. The sequence goes on from NZ_JBSFUU010000034.1 coordinate 2,924, forward strand.
ACCCGAGAAGGTGACCGAACTCTTCATCCGTGACAACGACAGTCTCTCCGACCTGACCTGCCTCTCGTCCCTGCGCCGTCTCACGCATCTGGACATCAGCAAGTGCCAGTACGTCGACGATCTCGCCCCGCTGGCCCAGACGCCTCTGGAGTGGCTGTCGTTGGACCTCATGGCGGGGCTGTCGGGCATGCCGGGCGCTCTGCTCACCCTCTCCGGCTCGGCCACCCTGCGCTCGCTCGACATCGGCACGGAGCTGTGGGCCGACGGCCTCCACGACGCCATCCCCGCGGACCTGCCCCTGCACTACCTGCGCTTCACGAAGAACGCACTCGGGTACACAGGACTCCGTGGTCTGCATCGCTTCCGGTCCCTGAAGCAGCTCAGCCTGGCCAACCTCCTCGACATCCTCACCCCGGAGGACTACGAGGAGATCGCCCGGCACCCCGGGCTGGAGGAACTGCGCCTCAACTGGAACGCGGTCGGCTGGGAGGGCCCGCCCCTGCCCCGTATCACCAGCCTGCGTCTCAACAAACACATGGGGAACGAAGACCTCTCCGGCATCCCGGCCCTCTTCCCGAACCTGCGTACGGTCACCGTCGTCCTCGCCCCGGACGTGACCGAGGTCCCGGAGCACGTCCTCCCCCTCTTCCCGGTGCCGCCCACCGTGGTGAAGAGCCACGCCGTGGTGTGACCCGGAAACACCTGTGCCCCGGAAGAAACTGAAGGGGCTGCCCCGGAACCGAAGTCCCGGGGCAGCCCCTTCAAGCGAACCCGAAGGTTACGCGTCCTTGCTCAGGTTGGGACCGGCTCCGCCGGCGGCCTGCTCGATCGGCGGGACGTCCGGCAGCGCCGACTTCTCCTCACCGCGGAAGGTGAAGGTCTTGGACTCGCCCTCGCCCTCCGTGTCGACGACCACGATGTGACCGGGGCGCAGCTCGCCGAAGAGGATCTTCTCCGAGAGGGTGTCCTCGACCTCGCGCTGGATGGTGCGGCGCAGCGGCCGGGCGCCCAGGACGGGGTCGTAGCCCTTCTTGGAGAGGAGCTCCTTGGCGGACTGGGAGAGCTCGATGCCCATGTCCCGGTCCTTCAGGCGCTCGTCCACCTTGCTGATCATCAGGTCGACGATCTTGAGGATGTCCTCCTGGCTGAGCTGCGGGAAGACGACCACGTCGTCGACGCGGTTGAGGAACTCGGGCCGGAAGTGCTGCTTGAGCTCGTCCGAGACCTTGTTCTTCATCCGCTCGTAGTTGGACTTCGTGTCGCCCTGGGCGGCGAAGCCCAGGTTGAAGCCCTTGGAGATGTCCCGGGTGCCGAGGTTGGTCGTCATGATGATGACCGTGTTCTTGAAGTCCACGACCCGGCCCTGGGAGTCGGTCAGGCGACCGTCCTCCAGGATCTGCAGCAGCGAGTTGAAGATGTCCGGGTGGGCCTTCTCGACCTCGTCGAAGAGGACGACGGAGAACGGCTTGCGGCGGACCTTCTCGGTCAGCTGGCCGCCCTCTTCGTAGCCCACGTAACCGGGGGGCGAACCGAAGAGACGCGACACCGTGTGCTTCTCGCTGAACTCCGACATGTCGAGGGAGATCAGCGCGTCCTCGTCACCGAACAGGAACTCGGCGAGCGCCTTGGACAGCTCGGTCTTACCGACACCGGACGGGCCGGCGAAGATGAACGAACCACCGGGACGCTTCGGGTCCTTCAGACCGGCACGCGTACGGCGGATCGCCTTCGACAGCGCCTTGACGGCGTCGACCTGGCCGATGACCCGCTTGTGGAGCTCGTCCTCCATGCGCAGCAGACGCGAGGACTCCTCCTCGGTGAGCTTGAAGACCGGGATGCCCGTGGCGGTGGCCAGCACCTCGGCGATCAGCTCGCCGTCGACCTCGGCGACGACGTCCATGTCGCCGGCCTTCCACTCCTTCTCCCGCTTGGCCTTGGCGGCCAGGAGCTGCTTCTCCTTGTCGCGGAGGGAGGCGGCCTTCTCGAAGTCCTGCGAGTCGATCGCGGACTCCTTGTCGCGGCGGACGCCCGCGATCTTCTCGTCGAACTCGCGGAGGTCCGGCGGCGCGGTCATCCGGCGGATACGCATCCGGGAACCGGCCTCGTCGATCAGGTCGATCGCCTTGTCCGGCAGGAAGCGGTCCGAGATGTACCGGTCGGCCAGGGTGGCGGCCTGGACCAGGGCCTCGTCCGTGATGGAGACGCGGTGGTGCGCCTCGTAACGGTCGCGCAGGCCCTTGAGGATCTCGATCGTGTGCGGCAGGGACGGCTCCGCGACCTGGATGGGCTGGAAGCGGCGCTCCAGGGCCGCGTCCTTCTCCAGGTGCTTGCGGTACTCGTCCAGGGTGGTGGCACCGATGGTCTGCAGCTCACCGCGGGCCAGCATCGGCTTCAGGATGGAGGCCGCGTCGATGGCGCCCTCGGCGGCACCCGCACCGACCAGCGTGTGCAGCTCGTCGATGAACAGGATGATGTCGCCGCGGGTGCGGATCTCCTTGAGCACCTTCTTCAGGCGCTCCTCGAAGTCACCGCGGTAGCGGGAGCCGGCGACCAGGGCGCCGAGGTCCAGGGTGTAGAGGTGCTTGTCCTTGAGGGTCTCGGGCACCTCGCCCTTGACGATGGCCTGGGCGAGTCCCTCGACCACGGCGGTCTTGCCGACGCCGGGCTCACCGATCAGGACCGGGTTGTTCTTCGTACGGCGGGACAGCACCTGCATGACCCGCTCGATCTCCTTCTCGCGCCCGATGACCGGGTCGAGCTTGGATTCGCGGGCGGCCTGGGTGAGGTTCCGGCCGAACTGGTCGAGGACCAGGGACGTGGAGGGCGTGCCCTCGGCAGGACCACCGGCGGCGGCGGTCTCCTTGCCCTGGTAGCCCGACAGCAGCTGGATGACCTGCTGGCGGACACGGTTGAGATCGGCACCCAGCTTGACCAGGACCTGGGCAGCGACGCCCTCGCCCTCGCGGATCAGGCCGAGGAGGATGTGCTCCGTGCCGATGTAGTTGTGGCCCAGCTGAAGGGCCTCGCGGAGCGACAGCTCCAGGACCTTCTTGGCACGAGGGGTGAAGGGGATGTGGCCGGAGGGCGCCTGCTGGCCCTGGCCGATGATCTCCTCCACCTGCTGGCGGACCGCCTCGAGCGAAATCCCGAGGCTCTCCAGGGCCTTAGCGGCGACACCCTCACCCTCGTGGATCAGGCCCAGGAGGATGTGCTCGGTGCCGATGTAGTTGTGGTTGAGCATCCGGGCTTCTTCCTGAGCCAGGACGACAACCCGCCGCGCGCGGTCGGTGAACCTCTCGAACATCGTTAATCGCTCCTCAGAGCGGTCAGGCAGTAAGGGGACGCTCCCCTCTCTGTCCTTCCGCAGCTTAGTCCCGCAAGCGGGGACCGCTCATTCCAACTGCCGACACCGTCCGGATCACCTCCGCTCTCGCGGAGACAGAGTCCCTGCCTCCTGACCCCGAACGCCGACATATGCTCCAACCCGATGGTGCGAGACGATGTTCCCGCTGGCCAGGCAGTTACCCCAGTCGCCAGTACGCCCATGGCGAACGCGAGGCTCCTTCCCCGGCTGTTTCCCTGCGTGTCGCCCCCTCCCACTAGGAATGTCTTACCCGCCCGCACTGACACTCCATGCCGCGCGCCCCGGTTCGCTCCGCTATGGGCGAACAACCTTGCGCCGACCAGCACCCCCCGCGCGCCCCCGATTTCAGCACTCTGCGCACCTGAATCGACACCCAGTGTAACTCCACCGCTCCTCGCGCGGTTACTCCTGACATGACGCCGACGGTCCCCCTCCCCCGACGCCCGCCCGACCGCCGACCCGACCGCCCGTTCGACACAGGCGACGCGAGCCACGCGAGCGCCCCGAACACCCCGAGCGACGCCGTGCGGGACTGGTACGAGAACGGACTCGGCTGGGCGACCGCGCCCGGAACGCCGGTACGGCTGCTCACGGGGCTGCGTTTCGACGTGCTCGACGTCCCGGCCCGGGCGGGCCTCGCGGGACTGCGGCACCTGGAGCCGGCGTCTCCGGTTTTTCTGCACGGAGAGCGGATGCGGCTGCTTCTCGCCGCGGGCAGCGCCGACGAACTGCCGGGCCTGCTGCAGTGGCTGGACTGGGGCACCCTCGCCCTGGACCTCACGGTCGTCGGGGCAGGCGGCCATGTCGAGGCTCCCCCGCCCCCGGCCCGCACCGGGACCCGGGCACCACACCGACCGTCGTCTTCGAAGCGGCCCGGTCCGCGGGGAGCCGCCGTGTGGCTGCGGCCCCCCGAGCCGGGGTGCGAGGTGGAACCTTCGCTGCCGACGCTGTCGGCACTGGGGAGCCTCGGCGGCTCCCCCGATCTCGTACGGCTGGTGGACACGGTGGCGACACACGTCCACCGTCTCCGGCTGCGGCACGCGTGCGCTCAGCCGTTGGCCTTCTCGTAGGCCTCGCGAATGGAGGCGGGAACACGGCCGCGGTCGTTGACCTCGTAACCGTTCTCCTTCGCCCAGGCGCGGATCTGCGCGGTGTCCTGGCTGCCGCCGGAAGCGGCACGCGCCTTTCCACGTCCGCCCGAAGCACGGCCTCCGGTACGACGACCGCCCTTCACGAAGGGATCGAGAGCGCCCCGGAGCTTGTCCGCGTTGGCTGTCGTGAGATCGATCTCGTACGTCTTGCCGTCCAGCGCGAACGTCACGGTCTCGTCCGCCTCGCCGCCGTCGAGGTCGTCGACAAGAAGGACCTGAACCTTCTGTGCCACCGGATTTCCTTTCATCGATAACTTGAGGGCCGAGGGTCTGCGGCGTCCGCCGCTGTTTCACGTCCCCTGTTATATGCAGTACTGCAGTACGTCGGAAAGCAAACCGCTTTTCGGGGAAAAACACAAACCCCTGGGAGAGACCCGGGGCCCCCGGGAAGACCGGAAACATGCGCGTTTCGGACATAGGGAACCTGGGCAAGGTGAGCCGCACCGGAATATGCCTTGTCCGCTCTTGACGGTCCGCGGCGATCACAGATGCAGAAGCATCCGGCTGTTGCCCAAGGTGTTCGGTTTCACTCGTTCGAGACCGAGGAACTCCGCCACGCCCTCGTCATAGGAACGCAGCAGCTCCGCGTAGACATCGGTGTCGACCGGCGTCTCGCCGATCTCCACGAAGCCGTGCTTCGCGAAGAAGTCCACTTCGAAGGTCAGACAGAAAACCCGGCGAACACCCAGCCAGCGGGCGGTCTGCAGCAACTTCTCCAGCAACTGGTGGCCGACGCCCAGCCCCCTGGCCTCGGGGTTCACCGCGAGAGTGCGGACTTCCGCGAGGTCTTCCCACATCACGTGCAGTGCGCCGCAGCCGACGACCTGGGCGTTGTCATCGCGTTCGGCGACCCAGAACTCCTGGATGTCCTCGTAAAGCGTCACCGTCGCTTTGTCGAGCAGGATGCCGCGCTGGACGTAGGCGTCGAGGAGACGGCGGACGTTCGGGACATCGCTGGTCCGGGCCCGCCGGACGGTGAGGGCTTTTGCGGTGACTTCGGGACGCTCTGCTGGCATGAGCGGACGCTATCGCCCGGTGCCGCCCCCACCCGAGCCGGGGTTCTCGCCGGGCCGATCCGGGGCGGCGCGCGTTTCGTCCTCCGTTTCGGCGCCCGTTTCGGCCGGAGCTTCCGCCGGAGCTTCCTCCGGGGCCGCGACTGGCCTTTCGGCGAGCTCGGGTCCTTGCGCGATGCGTACGGCGTCCCGCAGCGCCTGTCGCTGTTCCTCGCTCATCATGCCGAAGAAGGCGACGAGCGCCGCGGCGGGGTTGTCACTCTGCGACCAGGCCTCGTTCATCAGGGCCGCCGCGTAGGCCGCCCGCGTGGAGACCGCCTCATATCGATAGGCCCGGCCTTCCGCCTCACGGCGCACCCAGCCCTTCTGATGGAGATTGTCCAAAACGGTCATCACCGTGGTGTATGCGATGGACCGTTCCTGTTGCAGGTCTTCGAGGACTTCCCGAACGGTCACCGGGCGGTTCCACTTCCACACCCGCGTCATGACCGCGTCTTCGAGTTCTCCCAATGGGCGAGGCACAACTCACCACCATAAGGGCAGAACAAGAGCAAAAAGGGCGTACGACTCGAAAAGCACATGAGTCGTACGCCGATGGGGGCGCCGCGACGGCCGGGTGAGGCCCCGTCAGCCCCCTGCCGGTCGCCCGTCAGTCGTCGGCGGCGTCCTTGGCGGTGGCCTGGCGGGCGTTCTCCACGCGCGCGAGGGCCGCGTCGACGACCGCGTCCTCCTTGGCCTTGTTGGCGCCGCCCTGGGTCTTCACGATCGTCACGACCAGAGCGCCGAAGAACACGGCCATCACGACGGGGGGCAGGAGCGCGGAGACGTAGTCCATGCGTTCCAGGGTAGCCAGGGCCCCTCAAGTGGGCCCCGGCGGGTTCCAGGCCGGTGGGGTCCTGGAGCGGTGGAGTTCTGGACCGGAGGGGTTCTGGAGCAGTGAGGTTCTGGACCGGAGGGGGTTCTGGACCGGAGGGGTTCTAGACCGCGGCGACGAGTTGCTGCTGCGGAGGCTTCGCGGGCGGGGCGGCGGGCTTGCGCTTGGGCGGGAAGACCTCGCCCGGGGTGGGGATGGGCCGGCGCGCGGGTTCCGGGGCGTCGGGGCGGCGCACGGGGCCGGGCTTGTCGGCGGGCTGTGCGGGCTTCTCGGCGGGCCGCTCGGCGGGCTTCCCTGTGGCATCGGACAGGCCGCCGGGGAGGGCCGTGAGCCGCCGCGTACGGGCGGCCGGAACGGTCGTCGTCACGCAGCGGTCGAGGAGGCCGGCCGCGGTGGGGTTGCCGCGCAGGGCGCGCAGCGCGGCGAGGTCGTCCGGGACGGGCCTGTACCCGGCGCCCAGGACCTCCTCCAGCAGCGCGAGGTAGCCCGTGGCCGTCCCCGGGAGCGCGGCCCGGTACCGGGCGAGGTCGGCCACCAGGAAGGCCCTCAGCCGGGCCCCCTCGCACACCGCCTCGTCGACGGCCTCGGCGAGCCGCAGACAGTCCTGGACGTCCTCCGCCGAAGCGGGACTGGGGTTCAGGGCAAGAGCGAGCGCACGGCGGAGCACACACAGCTCCTCCGAGCCGAACGCCATGCCGCCGCGAGATCCGTAGGGCGTGGGCATGCCCCGACGATACGCGAGATACGCGCTAATCAGACAAAACCGACGCGAGTACGGCCGGGTGGCGCGACGGAGCCACCCGGCTGGCCCTGACGGAGCCGTCCGTCGAGGGCGGGTGGGTGGTTCATCGGCCTTGCGGCCTCGTCCTCAAAGACCGGACAGGCTGATGGGTGCGGCCTGGCTGGAGCCGCACCCGTAAGGGGCGCGGGGCTGTATCGATATGCGGCTCCGCCGCGTGGGCGCGACCAGCCACACCCAACCCGCAGCCCCCCACAAACCCCGCCACCCACCCCCTGCCGGCTGAGAGGGTCGAAGGGCCGGCAGCCCCTGGAGGATGGGACGGGTGGACGGGTAGGGGCGGCGGGGGCGGGAAACGGCTCAGAGGCGCGACACGTTCCGCTCGTACACCAGCCGCAGGCCGATCAGCGTCAGCCACGGCTCGTGCTCATCTATCACCGACGACTCACCCAGGACCATCGGCGCCAAGCCCCCCGTGGCGATGACGGTGACCTCGTCGGGGTCGTCGGCGAGCTCACGGGCCATACGCGTCACCACACCGTCGACCTGCCCGGCGAAGCCGTAGACGATGCCGGCCTGCATGGCCTCGACCGTGTTCTTGCCGATCACTGCCCGCGGACGGGCCAGCTCGATCTTCCGGAGCTGGGCGCCACGCACACCGAGCGCCTCGACGGAGATCTCGATCCCGGGCGCGATCACCCCACCCGCGTACTCCCCGCGCGCGGACACCGCGTCGAACGTCGTCGCCGTACCGAAGTCGACGACGATCGCCGGCCCCCCGTACAGCTCCACCGCCGCCACCGCGTTGATGATGCGGTCGGCGCCCACCTCCTTGGGGTTGTCCATGAGGATCGGGACGCCGGTCTTGATGCCGGGCTCGACCAGCACCGCGGGTACGTCGCCGTAGTACCGCCGCGTCACCTCGCGCAGCTCGTGCAGCACGGACGGCACGGTCGAGCAGATCGCGATGCCGTCGATGCCGTCACCGAGTTCGTCGCCGAGCAACGGGTGCATGCCCATGAGGCCCTGCAGAAGCACCGCCAGTTCGTCGGCCGTGCGGCGCGCGTCCGTCGAGATCCGCCAGTGCTCGACGATGTCCTCGCCGTCGAACAGGCCGAGCACCGTGTGCGTGTTTCCTACGTCGATCGTCAGCAGCATGGCCGGTCCCCGTTCCCCTACTCCGCCGCTCGCAGATCCAGACCGATGTCCAGGATCGGCGAGGAGTGGGTCAGGGCTCCCACGGCGAGGTAGTCCACGCCCGTGTCCGCGTAGGCCTTCGCGTTCCCCAGCGTCAGGCGGCCGGAGGCCTCCAGCGTGGCGCGCCCGTCGACGATCGCCACCGCCTCCTCGCACTCGCCGGGCGTGAAGTTGTCCAGCAGGATCAGGTCGGCGCCGGCGTCGACGACCTCGCGCAGCTGGTGGAGGGTGTCGACCTCGACCTCGATGGGCACCTCGGGGAACATCTCGCGTACGGCCTCGAAGGCCGGCGCGACGCCGCCCGCGGCGACCACGTGGTTGTCCTTCACCAGGGCGGCGTCGGACAGCGACATGCGGTGGTTCCGGCCGCCGCCGCAGCGCACCGCGAACTTCTCCAGCGACCTCAGCCCCGGGGTCGTCTTCCGGGTGTCGCGTACGCGGGCCTTCGTGCCCTCCAGCGCGTCCGCCCACGCGCGCGTGGCCGTCGCGATGCCGGAGAGGCGGCACAGGATGTTCAGGGCGCTGCGCTCGGCGGTCAGGAGGTCGCGGGTGCGGGTGGTGATCGACAGGAGCTTCTGGCCCTCCTCCACCCGGTCGCCGTCGTCCACGTGACGCTCGACCTGGAACTCGTCCTGGCAGACGACCGAGATGACCGCCTCGGCGATCCTGAGGCCCGCCACGACGCCCGCCTCGCGCGCGGTGAAGTCGCCGGTGGCGACGGCCTCCTCGGGGATGGTCGCGACGGTCGTCACGTCGACGCCGTGGTCGAGGTCCTCCTGGATGGCGACGTTGGCGAGGTCCTCGACCTCCAGGGGGTCGAGCCCGGCTTCGGCGAGGAGCTGGGCGAGGGCGGGGTCGAGCCCGCACTCCATGTACTCGTCCATCTCGACGTCGGTTTCGCCCGCGCCACAGGCGCAGCCGTCGCCGCAGCCGTCGCTCTGGGCGAGGGAAAGGTCGGGGGTGTTCACTTCTGTCACTGCTCCTGGGGGATGGGCACCGGCTGGTGCTGCCGGGTCGGGGGGAAGTCTGCGGTGTCCGTGGTGTTCACCGCCAGCGTCCGGTCCGGATTGAGCCGTACGACGATGTGGCGGCGCCAGTCGGTTTCGTCGCGCTCGGCGTGGTCCTCGCGCCAGTGGCAGCCGCGGGTCTCCTCGCGCAGCCGGGCGGCGGCGACCAGGACGCGGGCGACGCACAGGAGGTTGGTGGTCTCCCAGGTGTCGACGCCGGGCTCGGCGGTCTTGCCGTTCTCGGCGAGGGCGTCGCGCGCGTCGGTGTGCAGTCGGTCGAGGGCCGCGGCCGCGCCTGCCAGGGACGCGGCCGAGCGCAGGACACCCGCTCCGTCCGTCATGATCCGCTGGATCGCGAACCGTGACTCCGGGGCGAGCAGCGGGTGCTCGGGCGTCTCCGGGTACGGCATCGGCCGCGGCACGCGCGCGTGGAGGCCGTTTTCCGCGTGGCTCGCGGCGATGTCGGCGGCGATGCGCTCGGCGTAGACGAGGCCCTCCAGGAGGGAGTTCGAGGCGAGCCGGTTGGCGCCGTGGACTCCGGTGCAGGCGACCTCGCCGCACGCGTACAGGCCGGGGACCGTCGTACGGCCGTGGGAGTCGGTGCGGACGCCGCCGGAGGCGTAGTGGGCGGCCGGGGCCACGGGTACGGGCTCGGCGACCGGGTCGATGCCGTGGGCGCGGCAGGCGGCGAGGATCGTCGGGAAGCGGTGCTCCCACATGTGGGCGCCGAAGTGCCGGGCGTCCAGGTACATGTGTTCGGCGCCCTGTTCCTGCATACGGCGCATGATGCCCTTGGCGACGATGTCCCGGGGTGCCAGTTCGGCCAGTTCGTGCTGCCCGGCCATGAAGCGCACCCCGTCGGCGTCGACCAGGTGGGCGCCCTCGCCGCGTACCGCCTCGGAGACCAGTGGCTGCTGGCCCTCGGCGTCCGGGCCGAGAAAGAGCACGGTCGGGTGGAACTGCACGAATTCGAGGTCGGAGACCTCCGCGCCGGCGCGCAGGGCGAGCGCCACGCCGTCGCCCGTCGACACGGACGGGTTGGTGGTCGCCGAGAAGACCTGGCCCATGCCGCCGGTCGCGAGGACCACGGCGGGCGCGTGCACGGCTCCCACACCGTCGTGCTGGCCCTCGCCCATGACGTGCAGGGTGACGCCCGCGGTACCGCCGTCGGCATCGGTCAGCAGGTCCAGGACGAGCGCGTTCTCGACCGTACGCATTCCCGCCCGCCGCCCGCCACCACCCTTGGCCGAGAGCGCTTCGCGCTCGCCCCTCCCGACTGCGCGTACGGCCTCGACGAGTGCCCGGGAGATCTCGGCCCCGGTGGCGTCGCCGCCCGCGTGGGCGATGCGGCGCCGGTGGTGGCCGCCCTCGCGGGTGAGCTCCAGGCCGCCGTCGGACGACGCGTCGAACTGCGCCCCCGTCTCGATCAGACGCAGTACCGCGTCCGGCCCCTCGGTGACGAGGAGCCGGACGGCCTCCTCGTCACACAGGCCCGCGCCCGCCACCAGCGTGTCGTCGAGGTGCTGTTCGGGGGTGTCGCCCTCGCCGAGGGCCGCGGCTATGCCGCCCTGGGCCCAGCGGGTGGAGCCGTCGTCGAGGCGGGCCTTGGTGACGACGACGGTCCGCAGGCCGGCCGCCTCGCAGCGCAGGGCGGCGGTGAGGCCGGCGACTCCGGAGCCGACGACCACGACGTCCGCGGTGATGGCCCATCCGGGAGCTGGGGCGTGCAGTCGTATGCCTGTGCTGGTCACGAGGCGGCTCCGAAGGTGAGAGGTAGGTTGTCGATCAGCCGGGTGGTCCCGACCCGGGCGGCGACGGCGAGGACGGCTTCTCCGGTGAAGTCGTCCGGGATCTCGGTGAAGTCGGACGGGTCGACGAGGGCGAGGTAGTCCAGGGCGAGCGGCGGCTGGAGGCGGGCGGCCTCGTCGAGGACCAGGCGGGCCGCGGCCCGGACGGAGGCGGGGCCGGAGAGGGACGACACCGCGTCCGGGGCGGCCTTGGCGACCGCGTGCGCGTCGGCCGCCGCGCGGGACTCGCCGAGGGCGCTGAGGGCCTCGGCACGCGCGCGCGTGGCGGGCACTTCGCGGGCCCGCGCGCGCAGCGCCTCCTGGGCGGCGTGCCGGTCACTGCCCGCGAACAGGGCCCGGGACAGCGCCAGGGCCGTACGTCGCTCCTCGACGGACAGATACCGGTTGCGGCTGGACAACGCCAGGCCGTCGTCCTCGCGGACGGTCGGTACGGCGACGATCTCCACGCCGAAGTTCAGGTCGCGCACCATACGGCGGATCAGGGCGAGCTGCTGGGCGTCCTTCTGCCCGTACAGGGCCACGTCGGGGCGGGTGAGGTGCAGCAGCCTGGCGACGACGGTGAGCATGCCGTCGAAGTGCCCGGGCCGCGAGCCGCCCTCCCAGCGCTCCCCCATGGGGCCCGCGCTGATGCGCACCTGGGGCTCGCCGCCGGGGTAGACCTCGTCCACGGACGGGGCGAACACGACGTCCGCGCCCGCCTGTTCGGCGATCTTGACGTCGGCGTCGAGGGTGCGGGGATAGCGGTCGAGGTCCTCGCCCTCGCCGAACTGCAGGGGGTTCACGAAGACGGTGACGACGACCTCGCCCTCGGGGCCCGCGATCTCGCGCGCGCTGCGGATGAGCGTGGCGTGGCCCTCGTGCAGGGCGCCCATGGTCATCACGACGGCCCGGCGGCCCACGCGCGCGCGTGCGTGCAGCTCGTCGGCGGTGCGGACCAGGGCTGTGGTCATCGGGCGCCTCCGTTCACACATACGCACGCACATACGTACGCGGTCATCGGGCGTCCCCTTCGGGACCGTCGGGGCCTTCGGGACCGTCGGGACCGGTGGAGCCGTTGGGGCCAGTGGAGCCGATGGGACCGGTGGGACCGGTGGCGCCGTTGGAAAGCACCCCGAGGAGGTCCTCCGCGAGCTCGGGCTTGAGCATCCCGCGGGCGAGCGCGCGGTCGGCGGTCGCGCGGGCCATCGCCAGGTACCCGGCGACGGTCTGCGGGGCGTGCGCGCGCAGCTCGGTGACGTGTGCGGCGACCGTGCCCGCGTCCCCGCGCGCGACCGGGCCGGTGAGGGCCGCGTCGCCCGACCTGAGGGCGTTGTCCAGGGCGGCGCCCAGCAGCGGGCCGAGCATCCGGTCGGGGGCCTCGACACCGGCGGCGCGCAGCAGTTCCATGGACTGGGCGACCAGCGTGACCAGGTGGTTGGCGCCCAGTGCGAGCGCCGCGTGGTACAGCGGCCGGCTCTCCTCGGCGATCCACTCGGGCTCGCCGCCCATCTCGATCACCAGCGCCTCGGCGGCCAGCCGCAGCTCCTCCGGCGCGGTGACCCCGAAGGAGCACCCGGCGAGCCGCTGCACGTCCACCGGGGTGCCCGTGAACGTCATCGCGGGGTGCAGCGCCAGCGGCAGCCCCCCGGCCCGCAGCGCGGGGTCCAGCACCTTCGCGCCGTACCGCCCGGAGGTGTGCACGAGCAGTTGCCCGGGCCGTACGGCGCCGGTCCCGGCGAGGCCCTCCACGAGCCCCGGCAGCGCGTCGTCCGGCACGGTCAGCAGCACCAGGTCGGCCCGCTCCATGACGTCGTCCGGGGACACCAGCGGCACGCCGGGCAGCAGCTCCGCGGCCCGCCGCTTGGACGCGTCGGACACCCCGGACACGGCCACCGGGCGGTGCCCGGCCAGCTGCAAGGACGCGGCCAGCGCGGGACCGACCCGGCCGGCGCCGACGACGCCGACCGTGAGCCGCGCGGGGCGGTCTCTCGGGTCTGGGGGGGCTGGTTGCTGGAATGTACTCACTCGCTGGTGGCCTTCCCGTTCCAGTCCGCTCGGGGTACCGGACGATTTCTCGTCATGTTAACGCGATCGGTTCGAGCGCCGTTCGGTTGTCCACAGGCTGTGGGTTTCCGGGGCGCGCGGAGGGCGGAAATGAGGTGCCTGGTGGGTACGGCGCGCGGGATGATCCAGGGATGAGCGATACGGCGGAAGAGGCGGCGGGGCAGGCCGAGTCGGAGGTGGCGGAGTCGGCGGAGGTGGCGGAGTCAGCCCGTATGCGGCGCTACGCGCGGCGGAAGGCCGCGTACCGGTCGGCCGATCGCGTACTGGCCCGCATGGGCGCCTTCGCGACGCTCCGGGAACGGCTGACGCAGCTGACGGAGGCGGCGCCGGAGCTGTACGACCTGGACGAGCCGGCGGACATGTACGGCAACGGGATCGTCGAGGACCTGGAGGAGAAGGTCGCCGGGCTGCTCGGCAAGGAGGCCGCCGCGTTCTTCCCGACCGGCACCATGGCCCAGCAGGTGGCCCTGCGCTGCTGGGCGGGCCGGACCGGCAACGCGACCGTGGCCCTGCACGCGCTGGCCCATCCCGAGGTGCACGAACGCGGTGCGTTCAGCGCGGTCAGCGGCCTGCGACCGGTCCGGCTCACGAGCGAGCCCCGTCTTCCGACCGCCGACGAGGTGCTCGGCTTCGACGAACCCTTCGGCGCCCTGATGCTCGAACTGCCCCTCCGGGACGCCGGTTGTGTGCTCCCCTCCTGGGAGGAGCTCACCGAGGTCGTCGAGGCCGCGCGGGAGCGGGACGCCGTGGTCCACTTCGACGGGGCGCGCCTGTGGGAGACGACCGTCCACTTCGACCGGCCCCTGGACGAGATCGCGGCCCTCGCGGACAGCGTCTACGTCTCGTTCTACAAATCCCTCGACGGCATCGGCGGCGCTGCCCTCGTCGGCCCCGGGACGCTGATCGACGAGGCGAAGGCCTGGCGCCATCGCTACGGCGGCCAGATCTTCCAGCAGTTCCCGACCGTCCTGTCCGCGCTGGCCGGCCTGGAGCGCGAACTCCCCCGTCTCCCCGAATACGTCGCCCACGCGCGCGTGATCGCCGCCGCGCTGCGCGAGGGCTTCGCCGCGGCCGGGGTGCCCTGGGTCCGCGTCCACCCCGAGCAGCCCCACACCCACGACTTCCACCTCTGGCTTCCCTACGACCCCGATGTCGCCGCCGAGGCCGCCGTCCGCCAGGCCGAGCAAACCGGCACCCTCCTCTTCTCCGGCCCCTGGGACCACGCCGGCCCCGGCCTCGCCGTCACCGAACTCTGGGTACGCGACGCCGCTCTGGCCTGGACCCCGGAGGACGTGAAGGCGGCGGTCGCGGACTTCGTGGACCGACTCGGCGACGCGGCGGCCGCGGTCGCGGAGGAGGCTTGATCGCCCCCCGGGCTCAGTCGAACCGGATGTGCCGCAACCCCACCCCCGCCTGCCGCAGCCGCGTCCGCAGGGCGCTGTCGTTGTTGGGGGTGAGGGGCAGGCCGGCCAGGACGGCGATGCGGTCCGCGGTTTTCGGGACCGTCGTGTGGTCGGTCCACAGGTGCTCGGCGAACTCGGGCTCGCGCAGGCGCTCCAGGCAGTGGTCGAGCTGTTCGACGGCCCAGCTCTCCCTGCGCAGCGGGGCGTTCTTTCCGGCGACGTACCGCAGAAGATGCCCGAAGCCCCGTTCGCGGAGCCGCCGCAGCACGGTCTCCCGCTCGGCGAGCAGCGTGAAGTGCCGTATGTCGTGGCCGAGCTCGCGCAGTCGGCCGACGGTCTCCGTGAAGTACGAGGAGTTGGTGACCGTCATGGGGACGATCACGGCCCCGTCGTGCTCGGTGAGCGCCAGGTCGAGGACCTCGACCACGCCCTGCCGCCAGGACGCGAGGTCCTGGAAGTCTCCCCGGAGTCCGGGCGGCAGCGTGCGGCACAGCCCGAAGCCGACGTGCTCGGGATCGCAGATCACGCTGCCGGGCAGCCGTCGCCGGATCTCATGTGCGGGCAGTCGTTTGACGGATCGCCGCCCCCGAAAGGGCCGTTGATCCACAGGAGCATGCGCGCACCCTAGTGGGCGGCGGTCACACCCGGGTGACATCCAGGGTTTCCACCCCTGGCCCGTACAAGTCCCGTACCGGCGGCCCCTACGAGTCCCGTACAGGATTCAGCCCTGCCCACCCGCCCGCACCAGCCCCGTCTCGTACGCCAGTACGACCACCTGCACCCGGTCCCGCAGCCCCAGCTTGGTCAGGATGCGCCCGACATGCGTCTTCACCGTCGCCTCCGACAGGACCAGCCGGGCCGCGATCTCGCCGTTGGACAGGCCCTGGGCGACGAGCACCATGACCTCGCGCTCGCGGTCGGTGAGCCGTTCCAGCTCCTTGCGCTCGGGCTCCTTGCCGGTGCCCGGGAGCATCGGGGCGAACCGGTCGAGGAGGCGCCGGGTCGTGGAGGGGGCGACCACGGCGTCGCCGCTGTGCACGGAGCGGATCGCGGTCAGCAGTTCACCGGGCGGCACGTCCTTGAGCATGAAGCCGGAGGCACCGGCCTTGAGCCCGGAGAAGGCGTACTCGTCGAGGTCGAAGGTGGTCAGGATGAGCACCTTCGGGGGGTTGGGGTCGGCACAGATGCGGCGGGTGGTCTCCACGCCGTCCAGCTTGGGCATGCGCACGTCCATCAGCACCACGTCGACCTCGGTGGAGCCCAGCACCTGCAGGGCCTCGACGCCGTCGCCCGCCTCCGCCACGACCTCCATGTCCGGCTGGGCGGCGAGCACCATCCGGAACCCGGTGCGCAGCAGCACCTGGTCGTCGACGAGCATCACGCGGATCGGCATCGGGGTCCTCTTCCGTTTCCGTTGTCAGGTTGTTGTTCACAGGGTGCCGTTACGGGGGCACCGTTACAGGTGTCAGTGACTGACACGGCGAAATCAGGGGGCCGGTTTCAGCGGCAACAGGGCGCTGATGCGGAATCCTCCGCCCGGGCGCGGCCCCGCGTCCAGCGTGCCGCCGACCATGCCGACCCGCTCGCGCATACCGATCAGGCCGTGCCCCTGGCCGTCGGCGCCGCCCTCCTCGTACAGCTCGTGCGGGGCGCCCTTGCCGTCGTCCTCGACGAGGAGGCCGAGGCCGTCGTCGAAGTAGACGAGGCGTACGCTCGCGCCGGCGTTCGGGCCACCGTGCTTGCGGGTGTTGGTGAGGGCCTCCTGGACGATGCGGTACGCCGTGAGCTCGACGCCGCTGGGCAGGGGGCGCGGGGTGCCCTCGACCTTGAAGTCGACGGGGAGGCCGGAGCTGCGGCACTGCTCGACGAGGTCGTCGATCTGGTCGACGTCGGGCTGCGGGACGTACTCGCCGACCTCCTGGTGCTCGCCGGTACGCAGGACGCCCAGCAGGCGGCGCATCTCGGCGAGGGCCTGGCGGCCGGTCCCGGAGATGGTCTCCAGGGCCTTCTTCGCCTGGTCGGGGGCCGTGTCCAGGACGTACGCGGCACCGTCGGCCTGGACCACCATCACGGAGACGTTGTGGGCGACGACATCGTGCAGTTCGCGGGCGATACGGGCGCGCTCGGCGGCGACGGCGACCTTGGACTGCGCCTCGCGCTCCCTCTCCAGGCGGGCGGCGCGCTCCTCCAGCTGGGCGAAGTAGGCGCGGCGGGTGCGCAGGGAGTCGCCGAGCACCCAGGCGAGGGCGAACGGCACCGTCTGGAAGACCGCGAGCGCCACGTTGCCGAACACACCGACGGTCTCCTCGGACCAGCGCAGCTGCGCCAGGCTCCCCGCGCACAGGCCGCCGATCAGGGCGAACCGGGAGGCCCAGCGGGCGCCGGTGGCCGCCACGGTGTAGATGATCACCAGCAGGGCGAAGTCGGCGAGCGTCCGCTCGACGTCCAGGACCAGCTGCGCCACCCCCAGCGCGGCGGCCAGCACCAGCATCTTCTCGGGCATGCGCCGGCGCAGGGCGACCACCAGGCACAGCAGGATCGCGACCGGGACGAACGCCACCGGCAGGTCGGTCCTCCCGTCCTCCTGGTCGGCGGTTCCGCTCGCCAACGACAGCCCGAGAAGGAAGACGGCCCAGAAGCTGTCGACCCCGGTCGGGTGCCTGCGGAGGAAGTCATAGAGGCGCTGCACGTAACCCAGCGTAGGGAAGCGTGGTGTGTGCAGGGGTCAACCGGAGGACCGATCCACGACCGGCCTACGTACTCCCCAAGGTGGAGGCCCCGTTGTCCCCGGTGCCTACTCTGGCCCCGTGACAGGTGAGGTGGGCGGCATGTGGCGCGGGTGGCGGGAGGCGACCGAGGAGGCGCTGTACGGGCCCTCGGGGTTCTACCGGCGTCCCGAGGGTCCCGCCGGGCATTTCCGCACCTCGGTGCATGCTTCGCCGCTCTTCGCGCGGGCCGTGGCCCGGCTGCTGTGCCGCGTCGACGAGGTGCTCGGGCGCCCCGCGCGGCTGGACTTCGTGGACATGGCGGCAGGCCGGGGCGAGCTCGTGACGGGTGTCCTGGCCGCGCTGCCCGCCGAAGTGGCCTCACGCGCGCGTGGGTACGCCGTCGAGCGGGCCGGGCGCCCCGCCGGTCTCGACCACCGGATCGAGTGGCTCCCACAGCCCCCGAAGGGGATCACCGGGCTGCTGTTCGCCAACGAGTGGCTGGACAACGTGCCCGTGGACGTCGCCGAGGTGGACCCCGAGGGCGTGGCCCGGCTGGTGCTCGTACGGCGGGACGGGGCCGAGCGGCTCGGGGAGCCCGTGCGGGGTGCCGGGGCCGACTGGCTGGCGCGCTGGTGGCCACTGGCCCCCGAAGAGGGCCTCCGCGCCGAGATCGGGCTCCCCAGGGACCACGCCTGGGCCGGCGCCGCGGCGTGCGTCGACCGCGGTCTCGCCGTCGCCGTCGACTACGCCCACTCCGCCGGGGCCCGCCCGCCCTTCGGTACGCTCACCGGCTTCCGGGAGGGCCGGGAGACCACCCCCGTGCCGGACGGCTCGTGCGACATCACGGCCCATGTGGCCCTGGACGCCTGCGCCCTGCCGGGGGACCGCCTGCTGAGCCAGCGGGCGGTCCTGCGCACCCTCGGGGTCACGGGAGCCCGGCCCCCGCTCTCCCTGGCCGCCACGGACCCGGCGGCGTACGTACGGGCCCTGGCCGGCGCGGGCGAGGCGGCGGAGCTCACGGCCGAGGGCGGACTCGGGGACTTCGGGTGGCTGATGCGGTGGGTCGGCATTCCGAATCCACCGCCCGCCCTTCCCGGCGAACGCGACCTACTTGTCGATGTCCCCGACCACGAAGAACAGTGACCCCAGGATCGCCACCATGTCCGACACCAGCGTCCCCGGCAGCAGTTCCACCAGCGCCTGGATGTTGTTGTACGAGGCCGAGCGCAGCTTCAGCCGGTACGGGGTCTTCTCGCCCTTGCTGACCAGGTAGTAGCCGTTGATGCCGAGCGGATTCTCGGTCCACGCGTACGTGTGCCCCTCAGGAGCCTTCAGGACCTTCGGGAGCCGCTGGTTGACCGGGCCGGGCGGCAGCTCGGCGAGCCGGTCGAGGCAGGCGTCCGCGAGGTCGAGGGAGACGTGGGTCTGCTCCAGGAGGCACTCGAAGCGGGCCAGGCAGTCGCCCTCCTCGCGCGTGACGACCTTGAGGGTGTCCCTGAGGTCCCCGTACGCCAGGTACGGCTCGTCGCGCCGCAGGTCGAAGTCCACCCCGGAGGCGCGGGCGATCGGCCCGCTCACCCCGTACGCGTGCACCGTCTCCGGGGCGAGGACGCCCACACCGCGCGTACGCCCCCGGAAGATCTCGTTGCCGACCACCAGGTCGTCGAACCGGTCCATGCGGGGGCGCAGGGCAGCGACGGAGGCACGCGCGCGTGAGGTCCATCCGGCGGGCAGGTCCTCCTTGAGGCCGCCGACGCGGTTGAACATGTAGTGCATGCGCCCGCCGGAGATCTCCTCCATGACGTGCTGGAGTTCCTCGCGCTCGGTGAAGGCGTAGAAGATCGGGGTGATCCCGCCCAGCTCCAGCGGGTACGAACCCAGGAACATCAGGTGGTTCAGGACACGGTTCAGCTCGGCCAACAGCGTGCGCATCCAGACCGCGCGCTCGGGGACCTCCATGCCGAGCATGCGCTCCACGCCCAGGACCACGCCGAGTTCGTTCGAGAAGGCGGAGAGCCAGTCGTGGCGGTTGGCGAGCATGATGATCTGGCGGTAGTCGCGCGCCTCGAAGAGCTTCTCCGCGCCGCGGTGCATATAGCCGATCACCGGCTCCGCGTGCTGGATGCGCTCGCCGTCGAGCACGAGCCGCAGCCGCAGCACGCCGTGCGTGGACGGGTGCTGGGGCCCGATGTTGAGCACCATGTCGGTGCTCTCCGCGGCGCCGCCGATGCCGACCATGGTCTCCGTCGTAGGAGTCATGGTGACAGTGTCTCGTACGTACGCTGACGGTATGGAGACGGGGACCTTGGACAACGCGGGACACGGCGAGCGCGGGCCGGCGGCGAAGGACGAGCCGGTCTGGACCGGGCTGCCACCAGGCCTGCTACGGATGCGACGGCTGTTGCTGGTGGTGTGGCTGGGATCCCTGACCGTCGGTCTGGCCCTGCTTCTGGGCCTGCTCGCCGGTCCCGGCTGGGCCGCCTTCGCGCTGCTGCCGCTGGGCCTGCTGCTGTGGGGCTGGTCGATGCTGGGCCGCAACTGGCGCTCCTGGCGGTACGCCGAACGCTCCGACGACCTGCTGATCAGCCGGGGTGTGCTGTGGCGCGAGGAGACCGTCGTGCCGTACGGCCGGATGCAGCTCGTCGAGGTGACGTCCGGGCCGGTCGAGCGGCACTTCGGGCTGGCCAGCGTGCAGCTGCACACGGCCGCCGCCGCGACGGACGCGACGATTCCGGGACTCGACCCGGCGGAGGCCGAGCGGCTGCGGGACCGGCTCACGGAGCTGGGCGAGGCACGATCGGCGGGGCTGTGACCATGCAGGGCGCCGACAGCGCCGTACGAGAGCGGAAGCCGGTCATCGAGCACCGGCTGCACCCCGTGACGCCGCTGCGGCGCGCGTGGGCGCCCGTCGCCGTCCTCTTCGGGTGGGCCCTGCACGACCCCGACGGGGCGCAGCGGCAGCTGACCCGGCTGACCACGGGCACACTGCTGCTCGCACTGGCCGTGTTCGTCCCGGCCGCCGCCCTGTACGGCTTCCTGAGCTGGTGGTTCACGCACTTCGCGGTGACCGACACCGAACTGCGCATCCGTACGGGCCTGGTGTTCCGCCGCACCGCGCACATCCGGCTCGAACGCATCCAGGCCGTCGACGTCACCCGGCCGCTGCTGGCCCGGATCATAGGTGTGGCCAAGCTCAAACTCGACGTCATAGGGACCGACAAAAAGGACGAGCTGGCCTACCTGGGCGAGGCCCACGCCCGCGCCCTGCGGGCCGAGCTCCTCGCCCGCGCGGCCGGTTTCGCCCCCGAGACCGCCCACGAGGTCGGCGAGGCCCCGGCACGGCAGCTCCTGCACGTGCCGACCGGGGTCCTCGCGGTCTCGCTGGTGCTGACCGGCGCGACCTGGGCCACGCTGGCCGGCGCGCTCGTCGTACCGCCCGTGATGTGGTTCATGACCCACAACCTGTGGACGGTCCTCGCGACCGCGGTGCCGCTGCTCGGCGCGGCGGGCGCGAGCAGTGTGGGGCGGTTCGTGAGCGAGTACGACTGGACGGTCGGCGAGTCCCCGGACGGGCTGCGCATCGACCACGGCCTCCTCGACCGCGCGCACGAGACGGTGCCGCCGGGGCGCGTGCAGACCGTACGGATCGTCGAACCCCTGCTGTGGCGGCGGCGCGGCTGGGTGCGGGTCGAACTGGACGTGGCCGGCTCGTCCAACTCCCTGCTGGTGCCGGTCGCGCCCAGGGACATCGCCGAGTCCGTGATCGAGCGGGTGCTGCCCGGCGTGACGGTGCCCGCCGCGCTCGTACGGCCGCCGCGGCGCGCCGGGTGGTGCGTGCCGCTGTGGTGGCGGGGATACGGGCTCGCCGTCACCGACAGCGTCTTCGTGGCCCGGCACGGGCTGCTGCGGCGGAGCGTGTCGCTCGTGCCGCACGCCAAGGTGCAGAGCGTACGGCTGTCCCAGGGGCCCTGGGAGCGGTCCAGGCGGCTCGCCGACGTGTCCGTGGACACGGGGGCCAACAAGACCGTCACCGCCCGTCTGCGGGACGCTCAGGAGGCTGTGGTGCTGTTGCAGGGGCAGGCGGACCGGTCGCGGACGGGGCGGGGGGAGGCGGGGCCGGATCGCTGGATGACGTAGCGCTCCGCTTGGGAACGGGGTTTCTGGGAGTCGTGGATCCGCTGCGGGTGGGTGGGGCTGGTCGCGCCCACGCGGCGGAGCCGCACATTGTCACAGCCCCGCGCCCGTAAAAAGCGGCCGCGCCCCCCGTCGGGGGGCGCGGCCGCTTTTTGAATTACGACGCTGCCGTACGCAAGCCCTGTACGTCGATCCGTTCCGTCTCGTCGTGGGCCGTGAGATCGATGACCTGACCCACGCCGCGGGACTCCTCGTCGGCGTGCTTGAACTGGGCCTCGGACTCGGCCTTGTGGACGGCGAGGGCCTCCTGGCCGACGATGTCGGCGAGGTCCTCGTTCTGGACGGACTCGATGGCGGCGTCGTTCTTCTGGGTGCCGAAGAAGTCGAAGCCGCCCTCGATGGCCGGGCGCCGGCGAGGAGTCGCCGGTACGACGGCCACGGCGGTGGGGACCGTGTAGTGGCCGGAGGACTGCTGCGCGGGCAGCGCGGGCCTCGGCACCGGGTGGGCCGCCGGGGACGGCTGCGCATAGGGCTCGTCGTCGGCGGGTCCCGTGGGCTCGGCCTTCTGCACGGGCTCGGGGGCAGCGGGAGCTTCGGCGGCGGGCACGGCGGCCGCGCGCTCATGCCCGCCGACCGCCTCCGGCTTCCCCTCCGCCTCACCTTCCTCGGGCGCGGAGGCACCACCGGAACCGGCCTTCCCCGAACCACCGTCCGGGCCACCGCCCTTCGGAGACCCGCCCTTGGGAGACCCGTTCTCCGGGGCCCCGCCCTCTCGGGCCTCGCTCTTGGGCGCACCCTCAACCGGGGACTCTCCCTTGGCCACGGCCTCTGCCACGGGCTCGCCTTGGGAGGCATCCTCAGCGTCGGGCTCGCCGTGGGAAACACCGTCAGTGCCGGACTCACTCTGGGAAACACGCCCAGCCATGGACTCGCCCCGGGAAGCACCCTCTGCCACGGACTCCTGGAAAACGCCCCCAGTGACAGACTCTCCCTGGGAAGCGCCCCCCGCAACGGACCCACCTGGGGAAACACCCTCCGCCACGGACTCGCCCCAGGGAGCGCCCTTAGCGACAGACTCGCCTCGGGAAACGTCCCCAGCGACGAACTCGCCCCGCAAAGCCCCCTGCGCGACGAACTCGCCCTCGGAAGCGCCCCCCGCCACGGACTCGCCCTGCAAAGCACCCCCCGCAACGGACCCACCCGGGGAAGCACCCTCCGCCGCGGACTCACCCCAGGGAGCACCCGCAGCCACAGGCCCGCCCTGGGAGTCGTTCTCCGTCGCAGGCGCAGCGGCCTCGGTCGCGGTCTTGGTGGCGTCGCGGTCCTTGATGATCCGTTCCAGGGCCAGGTTGGCCCGTAGGAAGAGCGAGGAACCGGTCGGGGAGAACACCGAGGGAATCGCCGACTTCTCCTCGACGGCCTCGGCGTCCCCGGCGTCCTCGACGGCGGCCTCGGGCCCCTCCGGCTCCGCCGAATCGTCGATGTCGGCGTCGGCGTCGGGGTCGGCCGGGGGCTCGTCCTCCTTGGAGGACGCCGGGGCAGGCACCGTAGGGGACGCGGCCGCGGCCCCCTTGGCGGGCCCCAGTGCCGCGGGCAGCGCCACGCGTGCGGGCTCCAGGGCCGTCGCCTCTATGGCCAGCTTCCGCTGCCCCTCCAGCGCGCTCGCGCGCTCGGTCTCCGCCGTGGCGTAACGGCGCAGCAGGGCCGCGTGCTCGTTGCGCAGGCCCTGCAGTTCGGCCCGCTTGGCGCGCAGCTTGTGCTCCAGCTTCTGGCGCAGCTCGCGCGACTCCTCCAGGTCGGTCTCCAGCTCGGCGATCTGTTCCTCGTGGCGCCACTCGTCGCCCGCCCGCGCGCGCGTGAGGTCCGCGACGCGTTTGCCCGCCTCGACGTCCCAGCGGCGCATGACGGCCGCGCCCACGGTCGCGGTCGCCGCGGCGATGGCGGCCAGCACCCGGAGGGCGCCCGGCGCGGTGAACAACCAGGGCCCGAGGGCGCAGACGAGCGAGACGCCTGCGATTGCCGTGGGAGGCAGCAGCCTGTGCAGAGGCGGTGAATGGCGGTGACGTCCACGTGGCATGGCCAGAAACTTACCGCGCGTAGGCGAATCGTGGTGCCCCGCCCGGTAAAAACACGGCCACACCGAAGCCTTCACATCGCCTCAGGAGCCCGCGACAGCGCCCGCTTCACCCACGGGCCGATCAATCCCTCGTCCACGGGCCCATCAATGCCTCGCCCACCGGCCGATCAATGCCTCGTCTACTGGGCGATCAATCCCTTCTCCTCCAGATAGTCCGCTGCGACATCGGCCTCCTTCTGGCGCTCCTCGTCGACCTTCCGGTTGAGTTCCACAAGATCATCCGTGGTGAGTGCATCGGTCAGCTTCTGAAGAACGTCGGCGATCTCCTGATCGCCCGCGTCCTTGGCGTTCACGACGGGGAGGATGTTGTCCGCGTTCTGCAGCTTCTTGTCGTCCTCCAGGAGTACGAGGTCGAAGTTGTCCAGCGTGGCGTCCGTGGTCGTGGTCAGCACCAGCTGGTCCGTGCCGTTCTTCACCGCCTGCTTGGCCTGGGTCGTACCGACACCCTTGGGGTCGATTCCGGCGACCTTGATGCCGTACGTCTTCTCCAGACCCGGCGCGCAGAAGGGCCGCGTCTCGCACTCGTCACCGGCCGCGATCTTGACCTCTACACCCGAATCCCCCAGATCCGAAAGGGTCTTGAGGTTGTGCTCCGCGGCGAATTCCCGGCTCACCGCGAACGCGTTCTGGTCGACCGCCTCTCCGGCCGGCAGCACCTTCAGGCCCCGGGGCTCGGCGAGTTTCTCCAGCGCGGCGACCGTGGCGTCGACATCGCTGGAGGCGACGGGCTCCGCTTCGGGGCCGTTCTCCTTGGCGTTGAGGAATTCCGCGAGCGTCGCCGCGTATTCGGGGACGACGTCGATGGCGCCCTTCTCCAGCTGGGGTTCGTAGATCTCGCGGTTCTCCACGGTCTTCACCGTCACGTCGTAACCGGCGTCGCCCAGCAACTGCTTGTAGAGCTCGCCGAGGACCTTCGCCTCGGTGAACCCGGCCGCGCCCACGACGAGCGAGCCCTTGTCGTCCCCGGACCCGCTGCCGGACCCCTCGTCCTCCAGGCTGTCCCCGCCGCACCCGGCGAGCACCCCGGTCAGCGCGCCGACGGCCACCATCGCGAGCGCCGTTCGGCGCGTCCTGCTGTTCATCGTTACCCCCATCGGGAAGTTGATCAAGAAATCGAGAAGTCGGGCATCACGGCCGTCGAAGCCGAAGCCCAGTGGGAAGTCCATGGGAAGCCCAGTGGAACGCCACCGCCGTCATCACACCGCGCCGGAGCGCCCGCGCGTGGGATCGAAGACCTTGCCGGCCGCCACCAGCACCACCTCCACCAGCAGCGCGAGGACCGCCACCAGGAAGGCGCCCGCGACCACCTGCGGGGTGTTCTGGAGGTTGAACCCGGCCGTGATGATCCGCCCGAGTCCGCCCTCGCCGGCCATCGCGGCGAGCGTCGCCGTGGCGACCACCTGCACCGCGGCCGACCGCAACCCGGTCATGACGAGCGGGTACGCGAGCGGCAGCTCGACCCGGCGGAAGACCTGACCTCCGCTCATGCCCATGCCCCGCGCGGCCTCCACGACCGACCGGTCCACCTCGCGCATGCCGATGTACGCGTTGGTCAGCAGCGGCGGCACCGCGAACAGCACGAGCGCGATGAGCGTCGGCAGATCCCCGTGCTCGCCCAGCGGAGTGAGCGTCAGCAGCACCAGCACGGCCAGCGTGGGCACGGCCCGCCCCACGTTGGAGACGTTGACCGCGAGCGCCCCGCCCCTGCCGAGGTGCCCGAGCCACAGCGCGACGGGCAGCGCGATCAGACAGGCCACGGCGAGCGTGACCCCGCTGAAGTACAGATGCTCGGCGAGCCGGTGCCAGACCCCTTTCTCCCCTTGCCAGTTGGCACCGGTCGTCAGCCAGTCGTACGCCCCGGAGATCGCGTTCATGCCGGCTCCGCCACCTTCACCACCGCCGGGCGCCTGCGTATTCGGGGCGCACGCGTCGCCCGCATCCAGGGCGTGAGCAGCCGTTGCACGCCGAGCAGCAGCAGGTCGGCCACGATCGCGAGCAGGACGCACAGCACGGACGCGGTCAGCACCTGTGCCTTGAAGGTGCTGTCGAGGCCGTCGAGGATGAGCGTGCCCAGTCCGCCGTAGCCGACGATCGCGCCCACCGTCGTCAGGGCGACCGTGGCGACCGTGGTGATCCGGACGCCCGCGAGCAACGCCGGGAGCGCGAGCGGCAGTTCGACCTCCCACAGCAGCCGTCCCGGCCCGTACCCCATGCCGCGCGCGGCCTCCACCGCCTCCTCGGGGACGGCCCGGAGCCCCGCGAGGATGTTCCGCACGAGGATCGTCAGCGAGTACAGGACGAGGCCGGTGACCACCAGGGAGGCGGACAGCCCGAACAGGGGCAGCAGCAGCGAGAACATGGCCAGCGACGGGATCGTGTAGAGCACGGTCGTCAGGCCGAGGATCGGGCCCGCCAGGCCCCGGTACCGCCGCGCGAGCAGGGCCAGCGGGAACGCCAGGAGCAGTCCGATCGTCACCGAGGCAGCCGTGATCCCCACATGCTGCACGGTCGCGTCGGTGAGCTCCTGGCTGCGGGAGCGGACGTACTCGCCGCAGATCCAGTCGTTGGCCACCAGGCAGTTCCGCTGCGCGCTCACCCGCCGCACCTCCCCCGAATTCCCCGAACGCATGCGAGATTTCCCGAACACATGCGGGTGGACCGAACGCCCGCGCATGTTCTTGACTTGCTGGCGACCCTAGACCCCACCACTGACAATCGCCGAGAGCCGCCGTACGAGCGCGACACCGCCTTCACCCGACGACCGGCGCCGACGGCCATGATGGGAAGCCATGATCCGGTTCGAGCACGTCACCAAGCGGTACGCGGACGGCACCACCGCCGTCGACGACCTGTCCTTCGAGGTCGCCGAGGGCGAACTCGTCACGCTGGTCGGCCCGTCCGGCTGCGGCAAGACCACGACGATGAAGATGGTGAACCGGCTCATCGAGCCCACCGGCGGCCGCATCCTGCTCGACGGCGAGGACATCGCGGCCGTCGACCCGGTCCGGCTCCGGCGCCGTATCGGCTACGTCATCCAGCAGGTCGGCCTCTTCCCGCACAAGACGGTCCTCGACAACACCGCGACCGTCCCGCATCTCCTCGGCGTCAAGCGCGCCAAGGCCCGCGAGCGCGCCGCCGAACTCCTCGACCTGGTCGGCCTGGACCCGTCGGTGTTCGGCGACCGCTACCCCGACCAGCTCTCCGGCGGGCAGCGCCAACGCGTCGGCGTGGCACGGGCGTTGGCCGCCGACCCGCCCGTGCTGCTGATGGACGAGCCGTTCGGCGCGGTCGATCCGGTCGTGCGCGAGCGGCTGCAGACCGAGTTCCTGCGGCTCCAGCAGTCCGTGCGCAAGACGGTCCTGTTCGTCACCCACGACATCGAGGAGGCCGTACGGCTCGGCGACCGCATCGCCGTCTACGGCGACGGGCGCATCGAACAGTTCGACACACCGTCGGCCGTGCTGGGCGCCCCCGCGAACGACTACGTGGCCGACTTCGTCGGCGCGGACCGCGGCCTGAAGCGCCTGTCCGTCACCCCCATCGAGGAGAGCGACCTCGAACAGCCGCCCGTGGTCCACCTCGACGACCCGCTGCCCAGGGACCTCGACGCCCGCTGGGCCGTCGTCCTGGACGGCGACGACAACCTGCACGGCTGGATCTCCGAGGAGCACGCGCGCGTGCGCACCGGAACCGTACGGGAACACGCCCGCCGCATGGAGGCGTGGCTCCCCGTAGGGGCGTCCCTCAAGCATGCCTTCGCGACGATGCTCCAGCACGACGCCGGCTGGATCGCCGTCATCGACGAGCGGAGCGAGGGGCACTTCCTGGGCGTCCTCACCCCCGCCCGCCTGCACGAGGCCCTGCGCCGCTCCACGGCCGCCGACGCGCGGGACATCGCCCGCGCGGAGGTGGAGCTGGAGACCGTGGACACGGTGGCCGGCGGCCGCTGAGCCGCCCGGCGCTCCCACCGATCCATCAGGCCACCGGGCCACCAGGCCTTCCCTTGCCTTTCCTTGCCTTTTGAACCGTCTTTCCCTCCGAGGAGTGAACCTCCCTCCCCGAGACACCGTCCTACAGGGCGCAATGTCGCCGGATGCCGGAATAACACCGGTTTCCGTGTCTCTCACGAAACTGCGGGATGCGATGTCTGTCAGGGCGGATGGGGAAATGTCGGGCCGGGTCCTGAGCCGATCGAGCCGGGCCGGGGCGAGTCGGATACGGCGTGCCCTGCGCGGTCCGCGTCCCGAGGCCGTCCCCGTCCTGGCGGCCAGGGCCTGCACCCTCGTGGGGCTGGTGGACATCGCCGCGGGCGTGTTCCCGCGCTTCCGGCACAGCCGTATGCACGCGCTCGCCGAGGTGCTGCCCGGCGCGCTCGGCCCGTTCGCGGCCGCGCTGTCGCTGAGCGTGGGCGTCCTCCTGCTGCTGCTCGCCCACGGGCTGCGGCGGCGCAAGCGCCGGGCGTGGCGCGCCGCGGTGGCCCTTCTGCCCGCCGGCGCGATCGCCCAGTTCACGTACCGCCACTCGCTCATCGGCGTACTGGTCTCCCTGGCCCTGCTCGCGCCCCTGCTGCGTCACCGGGACGAGTTCACGGCGCTGCCCGACCCGCGCAGCCGCTGGCGGGCGCTCGCCAACTTCGTGCTCGTGGGCGCCGGTTCGCTCGTCCTGGGCCTGACCGTCGTGAGCGCCCACCCGCACCACCTGGTCGGCGACCCGAGCCTCGCCGACCGCATCACGCACGTCCTGTACGGCCTGTTCGGCTTCGAGGGCCCCGTCGACTACGCGGGCGACACCTCCTGGACGGTGAGCTTCTCCCTGGGCGCTCTGGGCCTCCTGACCGCCGTCACGACGATCTACCTGGCCCTGCGCCCCGAGCACCCGGCGGCACGGCTGACGCGGGAGGACGAGACCCGCCTGCGCGCGCTGCTCGACCGGCACGGCGGCCGCGACTCCCTCGGCCACTTCGCGCTGCGCCGCGACAAGGCGGTCGTCTTCTCGCCCAGCGGGAAGGCGGCGGTGACGTACCGCGTCGTCTCCGGCGTGATGCTCGCGAGCGGTGACCCGATCGGCGACGTCGAGGCCTGGCCCGGCGCCATCGAACGCTTCATGGACGAGGCGAAGACCCACTCCTGGACGCCCGCCGTCATGGGCTGCTCCGAGACCGGCGCCGAGGTGTGGACCCGCGAGACGGGCCTCGACGCCCTCGAACTGGGCGACGAGGCGGTGGTGGACGCCGCGGATTTCTCCCTCGCCGGGCGCGCGATGCGCAACGTGCGCCAGATGGTGAAGCGCATCGAGCGGCTCGGTTACGAGACCCGGGTACGACGCGTCCGTGACCTCGGCGACGCCGAACTGGACCGGATCCGCCGCGCCGCCGAGGACTGGCGGGGCACCGACACCGAACGCGGCTTCTCCATGGCCCTGGGCCGCATCGGCGACCCGTCCGACAGCGACTGTCTCATCGCGACGGCCCACAAAGGGGATTCCGTCCCCGGCCCGTACGGCGACCTGAAGGCCGTACTCCACTTCGTCCCCTGGGGCACCGACGGCGTCTCCCTCGACCTCATGCGCCGCGACCGCTCGGCGGACCCCGGCATGAACGAACTCCTGATCGTGGCGGCCCTCCAGGCGGCCCCCCGCCTGGGCATCCAGCGTGTCTCCCTGAACTTCGCGATGTTCCGCTCGGCCCTGGCCCGCGGCGAGAGAATCGGCGCCGGCCCCGTCCTGCGCGCCTGGCGCGGCCTGCTCGTCTTCCTCTCCCGCTGGTTCCAGATCGAGTCCCTCTACAAGTTCAACGCCAAGTTCCACCCCCGCTGGGAACCCCGCTTCGTCGTCTACGCCTCCTCCCGCGACCTCCCCCGCCTGGGCGTCGCGGCCCTGCGTGCGGAGGGTTTCCTCGACCTGACGCCGCCGCGTTCCCTACGGCGGAGGACAAGGGCACCACAGCCGTGCGCGCACGCGGTGACGCCGGACCGGGGCGTACGGGCGGCGTAACGGAACGGCTCCCACGAACTGCCTGGGTGCCCGCAGAACGCCCGCTGTTCCCCCAAGCGAGTCGGGCGGGCGGGTGGGCAAACAACCGCGAAGCGAAAAAACCCACAACCCCCAAGAACCCGCACCCGCCAAAGCACAACACTCCCAAACCCACCCGACGCGATCCCGCCCCACCGCCGGAGGCCTAGGCTTGGCGTCATGAACAAGCAGAACCAGCGCCCCCACGTGGCAGGCCTGCCGTCCTGGGACCGCTGCGCGGTCATGGGCGTCGTCAACGTCACCCCGGACTCGTTCTCCGACGGAGGCCGCTGGTTCGACACGACCACCGCGGTCAAGCACGGCCTCGCCCTGGTCCACGAGGGCGCCGACCTCGTGGACGTCGGCGGCGAGTCCACCCGCCCCGGAGCCACCCGCGTCGACGAGGCGGAGGAACTCAAGCGGGTCATCCCGGTCGTCCGCGGCCTCGCCTCCGAGGGCGTCACGATCTCCGTCGACACCATGCGCGCCTCGGTCGCCGAACAGGCCCTCGCGGCCGGTGCCGCCCTCGTCAACGACGTCAGCGGCGGCCTCGCCGACCCGGCGATGGTCCCGGTGGTCGCGGACGCGGGCGCCCCCTTCGTGGTGATGCACTGGCGCGGCTTCCTGGAGGGCGGCAACGTCAAGGGCGTGTACGCCGATGTCGTCTCCGAGGTCCTCGACGAGCTGCACGCACGCGTGGAGGCCGTTCTGGAGGGGGGCATCGCCGCCGACCGGATCATCGTCGACCCGGGCCTCGGCTTCTCCAAGGACGCCGAGCACGACCTCACGCTCCTCGCCCACCTCGACCGCCTGCACACCCTGGGCCACCCCCTCCTGGTCGCCGCCTCCCGCAAGCGGTTCCTCGGCCGCGTCCTGGCCGGCCCCGAGGGCGCCCCGCCGCCCGCGCGGGAGCGCGACGCCGCAACGGCCGCCGTCTCCGCCCTCGCCGCCCACCAGGGCGCCTGGGCGGTCCGTGTGCACGAGGTACGGGCCACCGCCGACGCCGTACGCGTGGCACGGGCCGTGGAAGGCGCCCGTACGCCCGCGACCGCCCCCAGAAGCCCGGAAGGATCCCGGTGAGCGCGGCCCACACCGACGTCGAGCAGGTCGAACTCGCCAACACGGCCTTCTACGAGGCGTTGGAGCGCGGTGACTTCGAAACGGTCTCCTCGCTCTGGCTGACCCCCTCGGACCTGGGCGTCGACGAGGAGTACCACGATCCGGCGGAGACGGGCGTGGTCTCCTGCGTGCACCCGGGCTGGCCGGTCCTCACCGGCCGCGGCGAGGTGCTCAGGTCGTACGCGCTGATCATGGCGAACACGGACTACATCCAGTTCTTCCTCACGGACGTACATGTCTCCGTCACCGGCGACACCGCCCTGGTGACCTGTACCGAGAACATCCTCAGCGGCGGGCCGCCCCCGGAGGACAGCAACGAACTGGGGCCGCTCGTCGGGCAGCTCGTGGTCGCCACGAACCTGTTCCGCCGTACGCCCGACGGCTGGAAGCTCTGGTCGCACCACGCCTCCCCCGTCCTGGCCGAATCCGAGGAGGACGAGGGCGACGACACCCCCGCCTGAGTGGGTAGTCGGCTTTCAGGGGCGCCGAGTGGTTGGAATCACGGGCCCCTGGGTATGGGCGGCTACCAGCCCGTGAGCCGCCGTGTTCCCCGGGGGAAACGCCCGGTGAACCCTGCCCGTACAGGCGGGGACCCGGGCCCCCGTGGCCGAGCGCTGTCAGTGCCCGCAGGTAGATTCGAGGATGGCTGATGTGCCGTCCGCGCACGGCAGGCATCAGCCCTTACCGACGATTGCAGGAGTGATTCGCGTGGATCGTGTCGCGCTGCGCGGCCTGAGGGGCCGAGGGCACCACGGCGTCTTCGAGAAGGAACGCGAGCAAGGGCAGACCTTCATCGTGGACCTGACGCTGGGCCTGGACACCCGACCTGCCGCGGCCGACGACGACCTGGCGAAGACGGTGCACTACGGCATCGTGGCGGAGGAAGTCGTGGCCGTGGTCGAGGGCGAGCCGGTCAGCCTCATCGAGACGCTCGCCGAGCACATCGCCCAGGTGTGCCTGAAGCACGAGGGGGTCCAGGAGGTCGAGGTGTGCGTCCACAAACCGGACGCGCCGATCACCGTCCCCTTCGACGACGTGACCGTCACCATCACCCGGAGCCGAGTATGACCGCGTCCTTCACCGAGGGCCAGAGCGACCCGACCGTACAGCCGGTGCCCGCCTCCGTCGTGCAGAAGGTGGACGCCGCCGACACCACCCTGCACAACCCCAAACGGGCGGTGCTCTCCCTCGGCTCGAACCTCGGCAACCGCCTGGAGACCATCCAGGGCGCCATCGACGCCCTGGAGGACACCCCCGGCGTACGGATCAAGGCCGTCTCCCCGGTCTACGAGACGGAGCCGTGGGGCGTGGAGCCCGGCAGCCAGCCGACGTACTTCAACGCGGTCGTGGTCCTGAAGACGACCCTGCCCCCGTCCTCCCTCCTGGAGCGCGCGCACGCGGTCGAGGAGGCGTTCCACCGGGTGCGGGACGAGCGGTGGGGGCCGCGCACGCTCGACGTGGACATCGTCGCCTACGCCGACGTGGTCTCCGACGACCCGGTGCTCACCCTCCCCCACCCGCGCGCGCACGAGCGGGCGTTCGTCCTCGCCCCCTGGCACGACGTGGAGCCCGAGGCCCAGCTCCCCGGCCGTGGCCCGGTGGCCCAGCTCCTCGCCACCGTCACCCATGAGGGCGTCACACCCCGAGCCGACCTGGAACTCCAGCTGCCCGAGTAGTCG
This sequence comes from Streptomyces sp. NPDC002845, assembly GCF_053591955.1. Lineage (NCBI taxonomy): Bacteria > Bacillati > Actinomycetota > Actinomycetes > Kitasatosporales > Streptomycetaceae > Streptomyces > Streptomyces sp. NPDC002845. Next base: position 35,309 of record NZ_JBSFUU010000034.1, read on the forward strand.
TTAAGGTCTACCGAGTCGGGATGATCCGCTCGACGTACGTACGCGCGACACCGAAGGGGCATCGTGAAAGAGCTGCGCATCAGGACGCTGGCCCCGGTGTTCGTCGTGGCCGGAGTGCTGTCCTGGGCCGGGGCCCGCCTCTGGAACGCGGTGGGCACCCTGCCCCGCGTCCCCCTGGCCGCCCCGATCGTTCTCGCCCTGATCGCCGCCGTCCTGCTCGCCACGGCCCTTTCCCTGCGCTCCCGCCTCCGGGCCCAGCGTGAACGCCGCCCCGGCGCCCGCGGCGTCGACCCCCTCGTCGCCGCCCGCGCCGTCGTCTTCGGCCAGGCCAGCGCCCTCGTCGCCGCCCTCGTCTCCGGCATGTACGGCGGCGTGGGCATCTTCCTCCTGGAGTTCCTGGAAGTCCCCGCCCGCCGCGACCAGGCCTTCTACGCCGGCTTCTCCGTCCTCGCCGGCATCGCCGTCATAGTGGCCGCCTTCTTCCTGGAACGCGTGTGCAAGCTCCCCGAGGACGACGAGCACAACGGCCCGGGGACGGCTCCGGCGGCGTGACGGTTACCCGGGTTGGCGGGCCTCGACATTCCTGGCCTGGCGGCGCCCGCCGACGACGCTCACCGTCAGCTTGCTGGGCAGCCGTACCCCACAGCGCCCCCCTTGATCAACGATCAACTCTCCTGATCCGGGACCGTACAGGGCACCACTGACAATCGGGCTATCGCGCCATGATCAAACTCATTGCCTCATTGCGGGTCGCAGGGTCACGCAGCTGGCCACGGACTGCCGACGTGATGGTCTTCGCGCCGGGCTTCCGGACTCCGCGCATCGTCATGCACATGTGCTCGCACTCGACAACGACGATCGCACCTCGCGGCTCCAGGATCTCCATCAGGGAGTCGGCGATCTGCGTGGTGAGTCGTTCCTGCACCTGTGGACGACGGGCGTAGACGTCCACGAGCCGAGCCAGCTTCGAGAGGCCCGTGATCTTGCCATCAGCGGACGGAATGTAACCAACATGAGCGACTCCGACAAATGGCACCAGATGATGTTCACAGCTGGACAGGACTTCGATGTCCTTGACCAGCACCATCTCGTCGTGTCCGAGGTCGAACGTCGTCGTCAGCACATCCTCGGGCTGCTGCCACAGACCGGCGAATATCTCCCGGTACGCCCGGGCCACCCGCCCCGGCGTCTCACGGAGTCCCTCCCGGTCCGGGTCCTCCCCGACCGCGATCAGCAGTTCTCGTACGGCGTTCTCGGCGCGCTTCTCGTCGAACTCGCCTATGGTTCCCTCGCCGTCGAGCGTCACGGGGTCGGTCATCTGGTGCCTCGTTCCTGAGCCTGTGACGCGTACGGGTCACGCGTCTCATGTACGGGCATACGAAATGCCGTGCCCCCCAGGCTAAAACCTGGGGGGCACGGCATTCATTCCGGGCCTGGTGGGGCCGCCGGGGAGCGGTGGGTCAGCTCTCCGGACGCTCCTCCGGGGCCGGTTCCTTCGTCACCGAGACGGACTCCGCGGCGCTGGCGATCGCCGGGGTCGCGCCGTTCGCACCGTTCGTCAGAGCGAGCTCCTTGGGGGAGAGCACCGGCGGACGGGTGGACGGCGTACGGCGGGAGGAGCCGGTCCAGGCGGGCCTGGGCGGGCGCTTGACGATGGGGGCGAAGATCTCGGCGATCTCCTCCTTGCCCAGCGTCTCCTTCTCCAGCAGCGCGAGGACGAGGTTGTCGAGGACGTCGCGGTTCTCGACCAGGATCTCCCAGGCCTCGTTGTGCGCATTCTCGACGAGTCTCTTGACCTCTTCGTCGACGAGCGCGGCGACCTCTTCCGAGTAGTCGCGCTGGTGCGCCATCTCCCGGCCGAGGAACGGCTCGGTGTTGTCGCCGCCGAACTTGATCGCGCCGAGACGCTCGGTCATGCCGTACTGCGTGACCATCGCGCGGGCCGTGGCGGTGGCCTTCTCGATGTCGTTCGCGGCGCCCGTGGTCGGGTCGTGGAAGACGAGCTCCTCGGCCGCCCGGCCGCCCAGCATGTACGCCAGCTGGTCCAGCATCTCGTTGCGGGTCGTGGAGTACTTGTCCTCGTCCGGCAGGACCATCGTGTAGCCGAGGGCGCGGCCTCTCGACAGGATCGTGATCTTGTGGACCGGGTCGGAGTTCGGTGAGGCCGCCGCGACCAGGGCGTGACCGCCCTCGTGGTACGCGGTGATCTTCTTCTCCTTGTCCGACATGATCCGGGTCCGCTTCTGCGGGCCCGCCACGACGCGGTCGATGGCCTCGTCCAGCATCTGGTTGTCGACCAGCTTCTTGTCCGAGCGGGCCGTGAGCAGCGCGGCCTCGTTGAGGACGTTGTTCAGGTCCGCGCCGGTGAAGCCCGGCGTACGGCGGGCGACCGCCGCGAGGTCGACGTCCGGAGCGACCGGCTTGCCCTTCTGGTGGACCTTGAGGATCTCCAGACGGCCCTGCATGTCCGGGCGGTCGACCGCGATCTGGCGGTCGAAGCGGCCGGGCCTCAGGAGTGCCGGGTCGAGGATGTCCGGGCGGTTCGTCGCGGCGATGAGGATCACACCGCCCTTGACGTCGAAGCCGTCCATCTCGACGAGCAGCTGGTTCAGGGTCTGCTCGCGCTCGTCGTGGCCGCCGCCGAGGCCGGCGCCGCGGTGGCGGCCGACCGCGTCGATCTCGTCGACGAAGACGATCGCCGGGGCGTTCGCCTTGGCCTGCTCGAACAGGTCGCGGACACGGGAGGCACCGACACCGACGAACATCTCGACGAAGTCGGAACCGGAGATCGAGTAGAACGGCACGCCCGCCTCGCCTGCGACGGCGCGCGCGAGCAGCGTCTTACCCGTTCCGGGCGGGCCGTAGAGCAGCACACCCTTGGGGATCTTGGCGCCGACGGCCTGGAACTTGGCCGGCTCCTGGAGGAACTCCTTGATCTCGTGGAGTTCCTCGACGGCCTCGTCCGAGCCGGCGACGTCCGCGAACGTCGTCTTCGGGGTGTCCTTGGTGATGAGCTTCGCCTTGGACTTCCCGAAGTTCATGACCCGGGAGCCGCCGCCCTGCATCTGGTTCATCAGGAACAGGAAGACGACCACGATGAGGACGAAGGGGAGCAGGGAGAGCAGGATCCCGACGAACGGGTTCTGCTTGGACGGCGAGACCGTGTAGCCGTCCTCGATCTGCTTGTTCTGGAACTTGTCCTGCAGGGTGGTGGCCAACGCCACACCCTGGTCGCCGATATAGCTCGCCTGGATCTTCGAGCTGTCCTCGATCTTTTCGCCGTCCTTGAGCTCGACCTTGATGGTCTGCTCGTCGCCGGTGGTCAGCTTGGCCGACTTGACCCTGTTGTCATTGATCGCCTGGACGACCTGGCCGGTGTCCACCGTCTTGTAGCCGCCGGACGAGCCGACGACCTGCATCAACACGACCACGGCGAGGACGGCCAGCACGATCCACATGACCGGCCCACGGAAGTATCGCTTCACGTCCATCCATACGGAGCGGTGCCGCCCCGTCCCTCCTGCCATAGTGAGTTTGATAAAGACTGTTCTTCGGACGGTACCCCAGCATTGTCACCCGAAGCTGCGCGAGGCGGCTGTCAGTCCCGTCCTTGCATGCTCCAACGGTGCGAAACCCGCTGAGGTTCCCGATCGTCCTACGGGGCCCCACCCGTCCGGCTCAGCCGCCGTAGACGTGGGGCGCGAGCGTACCGACGAACGGGAGGTTGCGGTACTTCTCGGCGTAGTCGAGGCCGTAGCCCACGACGAACTCGTTGGGGATGTCGAATCCGACCCACTCCACGTCGATCGCGACCTTGGCGGCCTCGGGCTTGCGCAGCAGGGTGCAGATCTTCAGCGACTCGGGCTCGCGGGAGCCGAGGTTGGAGATCAGCCAGGACAGGGTCAGGCCGGAGTCGATGATGTCCTCGACGATGAGGACGTGCTTGCCCTTGATGTCGGTGTCGAGGTCCTTGAGGATCCGCACGACACCGGAGGACTGGGTGCCCGCGCCGTACGAGGACACCGCCATCCAGTCCATGGTGAGGGGGGTGGACAGCGCACGCGCGAGGTCCGCCATGACCATCACCGCGCCCTTGAGGACACCGACGATCAGCAGGTCCTTGCCCGCGTACTCCGCGTCGATCTTCGCGGCCAGATCGGCCAGTTTCGCGTCGATCTCTTCCTTGGTGATGAGTACCTGCTTGAGGTCGGTACCCATGTCTTTCGCGTCCACCCGCATCACTTTCGGTCGTCCCACCGGCTGCCACCGGCCGCTCCCCTTCAGGGGTGACCGGCTGCCTCCCCGAAGGGGAGAGTTTCAGCCTTGCCGAATCACCAGTCTGCCACCCTGCCGCTGGGCGACGACCCGGCCGGGGAGATTGATGGCTCCCTGGCCGCGCCAGCCGGTGATCAGCCGGTCGACCTCCTCGATGTGCCGGGCGAAGAGCGAACCGGCCGGAGCGCCCGCCTCGATGGCGGCGCGGCGCAGGATCCGGCGGCGTACGGCGGGGGGCAGGGCGTAGAGCTTGGCGCACTCCAGGAGGCCGGTGGCGTCGCGTACGGACGCCTCGGCCTGGCCGGCCCAGGTGTCGAGGGCGTCGGCGTCGTCCCGGGAGAGCCGGGCCGTACGGGCGAGCGCCTCGACGACGCCCTTGCCGAGCGCCTTCTCCAGGGCGGGCAGGCCCTCGTGGCGCAGCCGGGAGCGGGTGTAGGCGGGGTCGGTGTTGTGGGGGTCGTCCCAGACGGGCAGGGACTGGACCATGCAGGCCTTGCGGGCGGTCTGCCGGTCGAGCCCGAGGAAGGGCCGCCGGTAACGGCCGCCGGCCCCCGAGACCGCGGCCATTCCGGACAGGGAGCGGATGCCGGAGCCGCGGGCGAGGCCGAGCAGGACGGTTTCGGCCTGGTCGTCGCGGGTGTGGCCGAGGAGGATCGCGGCGGCGCCGTGCCGTTCGGCCGCGGCGTCCAGGGCGGCGTAACGGGCGTCACGGGCGGCGGCCTCGGGTCCTCCGCCCGCCCGTCTCCCACCACCACCCTCAACCGAGGCGCTGTGCGCCGCCCTTACTGGTTGGCCGACGCTCACGGCGGCGGACTCGACGGGGTCCAGGCCGAGTTCTCTCAGGCGCAGGACGACTTCCTCGGCGCGCAGGCCGGAGCCGGGCTGCAGGCCGTGGTCGACGGTGATGCCGCCGGCGCGGACGGCGAGTTTGGGGGCTTCGAAGGCGAGGGCGGAGGCGAGCGCCATGGAGTCTGCGCCGCCGGAGCAGGCCACGAGCACGAGCGGCGGGGGCGGCTGCTCGTGCGGCGTGGAGTCGGGGGTGGGGGCGTGTTCGGTGAGGATGTCGTGGAGTACGCGGCGCACCGCCAGGCGTATCGCCGCGACCGCGGGGTGGGGACCCATGTCCGGTTCCCTTCATGAAGTTTTCGGGGGACGAGCCCGAAGTTCGGTCACTCAGAGTGTGTAGATGGTGACAGAACCGGGCCGTTCCCCGAGCATTGCACGCCTACCCATGCCCCACGGTCCCTCGGACGGGTGATTGAAGGGGCGTTCGCCTGCCGTCGGCCGGATTCGTTTCACGACCTCCTCATGGGTCACGCCTCCGACTTCCGGTGCACCCGCGCGACCCAGTCCGCCGGTTTGGAGATCTCCGCCTTGGTCGGGAGGGTGTTCGGGGAGGTCCACACGCGGTTGAAGCCGTCCATGCCGACCTGCTCGACGACGGCGCGTACGAACCGTTCGCCGTCCCGGTACTGCCTGAGCTTGGCGTCCAGACCCAGCAGTTTGCGCAGGGCGAGATCCAGACGCGACGCCCCGCGTGCGCGTCGTTGCTGGAACTTCTCGCGGATCTCGCCCACGGACGGGACGACCGCCGGGCCCACGCCGTCCATCACGAAGTCCGCGTGTCCCTCCAGAAGGGACATGACGGCCGTGAGACGGGCGAGGATCTCGCGCTGGGCGGGCGTCTGCACCAGTTCCACGATCGAGTGGCCGTCGTCGCCCACCTCGCCCTCGGGACGTCCTCCCGCGAGCGTCTGGGCGGCCTCCCTGATGCGCTCCAGGACGGTCATGGGGTCGACCTCGGTCTCCCCCAAGAACGACTGGATTTCGCCCTCCAGGTGGTCACGCAGCCAGGGCACGGCCGTGAACTGCGTACGGTGCGTCTCCTCGTGCAGGCACACCCAGAGGCGGAAGTCGTGGGGCTCCACGTCGAGTTCGCGCTCCACGTGCACGATGTTCGGCGCGACCAGCAGCAGCCGGCCGCCGCCGTTCTCCCCCGCCGGAAGGTCACGGGTCGAAGGGGCGAAGGTCTCGTACTGGCCGAGGACCCGGGAGGCGAGGAAGGACAGCAGCATCCCGAGCTCCACGCCGGTCACCTTGCCGCCCACCGCGCCGAGCACGGCCCCGCCCGGAGTACTGCTGCGACGTTCCTGCATCTTGTCCAGCAGCGGCTTGAGCAGCTCCCGGAACCCGGCGACGTTCGCCCGGACCCAGCCCGGCCGGTCGACGACCAGGATCGGGGTGTCGTCGGGCTGCTCGGGGCCCATCCGGGTGAACCCGCGGACGTGTTCCTCCGACGCCTTGGCATGCCGGCGCAGCTCCGCGACGACGGCCCTGGCCTCGTCACGGCTCACCTCGGGGCCCGGCCGTACGAGCCGGGTCGCGGTCGCCACCGCGAGATTCCAGTCGACCATCCCAGCAGATGCGGCACCACCGATGCTCGTCATGCGTCAACCGTACGGGAGCGCTGCCGCTTGGGGCAGGGCGTACGGGGGTGGGGGTGCCCTCGTGTGGTTATGAGGCCGGGGTGGGGTGAGCCGTGGTCTCGTCGCGTCGTTGGGTAGCTGCGGGTCGTGGTGGGCTGGTCGCGCCCACGCGGCGGAGCCGCATATGTCACAGCCCCGCGCCCCTTACGGGGCACGGCCCTGCGGCGGCTGCCAGGCAGAAACGCTCGGGGCACTAGCTGCAGCCGCACTCCGCCAAGGCCGATGCCGCCTCGTCCAAGGCCCCCTGCGCTGCCGTCGGGTCCACAGTCCCCGTGGCCAGGAAGGCGAAGGTCAGGAGGTGGCCGTCGGTGTCCACGACGGTGCCGGCGAGGGTGTTCACGCCGGTCAGGGTGCCGGTCTTGGCGCGTACGACGCCTGTGCCGGAGGAGTCGGTCGGGTAGCGGTTGCGGAGGGTGCCGGTGAAGCCGGCGATGGGGAGGCCGGTGAGGATCGGGCGGAGTTCGGTGTGGGCGGGGTCGGCGGACTTGGCGAGGAGGGCGGTGAGGAAGCCCGCGGTGAGCCTGTCGTCGCGGTCGAGGCCGCTGCCGTCGGCGAACTCGACGCCCGTCAGGGGCAGGTCCAGCTTCTTCAGCTCCGTGCGGAGGGCCGTCGCAGCGCCCTCGAAGCTCGCGGGCTCGCCGGTGGCCACGGCGACCTGGCGGGCGAGGGCTTCGGCGATGTCGTTGTCGCTGTTGGTGAGCATGCGTTCGACGAGGGCGGACAGGGGCGGGGAGGAGACGGAGGCGAGGGGCTCCGCGCTCTTGGCCGCCGTGGAGGGGCTCACGCCGTCCGTGGTCCTGATGCCCCGGTCCGCCAGCAGGCCGGCGAAGGTCCTGGCCGCCTCGGCCGCCGGGTCCGCGCTGCGGTCCGCCGGGCCGCTCTGCGAGTCGTCGAGGCGGCCCTCGTCGGCCATCAGGGCGGTGACCGGGGCGAGGTTCGTGTTCACTCCGATGGGGTGCAGCGTGGGGCCCTCGTAGAGCGAGGTGTCGTACGTGAGTGTGACCGTGTCGAGGTCGCGCTTCTTCAGGGCGGCGGCCGTCCTGTCGGCGAGGGTGCGCAGGGAGGCGTTGCCGCCGGCGTCCTCGCGGGCGGTCAGGGTCGGGTCGCCGCCGCCCACGAGGACGAGCTCGTCCGAGTCGGGCTGCAGGACGGTGCGGGTGGTGATGCGGTGGTCGGGGCCCGCCGCCGAGAGGACCGCGGCGGCCGTGGCGATCTTCGTGGTGGACGCGGGGGTGACGGCGTCGTCCTGGCCCGTGGCGTAGAGCCGGGTGCCCGTGGCCACGTCGACGACGGCGGCCGCGGGGCGGGCGCCGAGGGCGGGGGCGTGGAGGAGCGGGTCCAGGAGGTCGGCGAGGACCTTCTCGGCGGGGGCGGGGACCGCGTTCGTGGCGCCGCCGAGTCCCGCCAGGACGGAGGCGGCGCTCGGGGCGGGCTTGGGCGCCCCCGGGGACGTACGGGCCGACGTACCGGAATTACGTCCGTGATCTGCGCCACCCTCGCGGTCGTGCGACAGGGCCCGGTCGCGCTCGGCCGTACGCTGACCCGTGGAGTCCCAGGGACCGGCCGCGGCCACCGCCCCGGCCGAGAGCGCCAGGCCCAGGGTGGCCGCACCGGCGGTGAGCTGGAGGGTCGTGAGCCTCATGGAGCGTGCCGACACGGCCTTCGTGACACGCAGGAGGCGCGGTCGCACGGCGTGCGTGACGCGTACGACGCGTGGTCGCACGGCTTGCGCGCCGCGCGCCAGACGCGGTTTCGCGGCGGCCGTGAACCGTGCCGCACGCGTCCTCGCGGCCCGCCAAGCCTTCAGCTCCGGCACGACCACCAACCCCTTTCGCGATCACACACCTGCGTGAGGGACACTTAACCACCAGAACTATGTGTTGATCATGGAGGAGCCACCGGTGGAGTTCGACGTCACGATCGAGATTCCGAAGGGTTCGCGGAACAAGTACGAGGTGGACCACGAGACCGGTCGGATCCGCCTGGACCGTCGGCTCTTCACCTCGACCAGCTACCCGGCGGACTACGGGTTCGTCGAGAACACGCTCGGCGAGGACGGTGACCCGCTGGACGCGCTGGTCATCCTGGACGAGCCGACCTTCCCCGGCTGTCTCATCCAGTGCCGCGCGATCGGCATGTTCCGCATGACCGACGAGGCCGGCGGCGACGACAAGCTGCTGTGCGTCCCGGCGCACGACCCGCGCGTGGAGCATCTGCGGGACATCCACCACGTGTCCGAGTTCGACCGCCTGGAGATCCAGCACTTCTTCGAGGTCTACAAGGACCTGGAGCCCGGCAAGTCGGTCGAGGGCGCCGACTGGGTGGGCCGCACCGAGGCCGAGGCCGAGATCGAGCGGTCGTACAAGCGCTTCAAGGACCAGGGCGGCCACTGACCACCAGCTCGTACGGACGGGCCGCGCGACCCTGCTGGGGCCGCGCGGCCCGTCCGTGTGTGGGTGCCCATACTGAGGCGTACCGGAGGTACCGGAGGTGTCGTACGAGGAGCGATACGCAGTGATGCACGAGGAGGACCGCAAGCCGCAGTCGGACGAGGCGCACAGTGCGTTCGTGCGGCCCGCGGGTGGCTCGGCGATCGACGGGGAGTCGTCGACGACCTCCGAGTTCGCCGTGCCGGAGGGCCTGGCGCCGCCCCAGCCGTCCGCCGCCGAGCCCGAGGGGTCGGCCTTCAGCCCGCCGCGCACCTACAGCGCCCGGCACGCCCCGCCCGCCTTCACGCCGCCCACCGGGATCCCCGCGGTCAAGCTGACCAAGGAGGTGCCCTGGCAGGACCGGATGCGGACGATGCTGCGCATGCCGGTGACCGAGCGGCCGGCGCCCGAAACGGTGCACAAGGAGGACGACGAATCGGGGCCCGCCATCCCGCGTGTGCTCGACCTCACCCTCCGTATCGGGGAGTTGCTGCTCGCGGGCGGGGAGGGCGCCGAGGACGTGGAGGCGGCGATGTTCGCCGTGTGCCGCTCCTACGGCCTGGACCGCTGTGAGCCGAACGTCACCTTCACGCTGCTGGCCATCTCGCACCAGCCGTCCCTGGTCGACGACCCGGTGACGGCGTCGCGGACCGTGCGACGCCGGGCCGCGGACTACACGCGGCTCGCAGCCGTCTACCGGCTCGTCGACGATCTGAGCGACCCGGAGACCACGGTCTCGCTGGAGGAGTCCTACCGGCGCCTCGCGGAGATACGGCGCAACCGGCACCCGTACTCCGGCTGGGCGCTGACCGGGGCCGCCGGGCTGCTCGCGGGCGCGGCCTCCGTCCTGGTCGGCGGTGGCGTGATCGTGTTCGTGGCGGCGGCACTGGGCGCGATGCTGGGCGACCGGCTGGCGTGGCTGTGCTCGGGGCGCGGGCTGCCGGAGTTCTACCAGTTCACGGTGGCCGCGATGCCGCCGGCGGCCATCGGGGTGGCGCTGAAACTGGCGGAGGCGGACGTACGGGCGTCGGCGGTGGTCACCGGTGGGCTGTTCGCACTACTGCCCGGACGGGCGCTGGTGGCGGCCGTGCAGGACGGGCTGACCGGCTACTACATCACCGCGTCCGCGCGCCTGCTGGAGGTCATGTACCTCTTCGTGGGCATCGTCGTCGGCGTCCTGCTGGTCCTGTACTTCGGCGTGGCGCTGGGCGCCAAGCTCACACCGGACGCGGCCCTGGGCAGCACCGAACGGCCGCTGTGGCAGCTCGGCGCGTCCATGCTGCTCGCGTTCTGCTTCGCCGTACTGCTCCAGCAGGAACGTTCCACCGTGCTGATGGTGACCCTCAACGGGGGCGTCGCCTGGTCGGTGTACGGCGCGATGCACTACGCGGGCGGGATCTCGCCGGTGGCCTCGACCGCCGTCGCGGCGGGTCTGGTGGGCCTGTTCGGGCAGCTGCTGTCCCGCTACCGGTTCGCTTCGGCGCTGCCGTACACGACCGCGGCCATCGGGCCCCTGCTGCCGGGGTCGGCCACCTACTTCGGACTGCTCGGGTTCGCGCAGAACGAGGTGAATGACGGCCTGGTCTTCCTGACGAAGGCCGCGGCGCTCGCCATGGCCATCGCCATCGGCGTGAACCTGGGGTCGGAGATCTCGCGGCTGTTCCTGCGGATTCCGGGGGCGGCGAGCACGGAGGGCCGGAAGGCGGCCAAGCGGACCCGGGGCTTCTGATCCCGCCGCCAACACACGGCCTCGCGCGCCGCGTTACCCCGGGCGCCCCGGGCTCGACCCTTTCTGGGAGGCTTACGCGGCGGGCTCTAGGATGGTCGCCTGCCACCCGTCCGCCCACAGCCGAACCAGGCTCGCAGGCCGAAACAGGAGATCATGGCCAAGCCCGTCGGTCCACACGTTTTCAACGCCTTCCGCGGCACCCTCATCGGTGCGGCCGAGGTCGTGCCCGGCATCAGCGGCGGCACGGTCGCACTGATCGTCGGGGTGTACGAGAAGCTGATCGGCGGCGCGGGACACATCACCAGCGGCCTGCGCACCGCCGTGACGGACATCCCTCGCGGGCGCGGCACGAGTCGCGCCGCGGAGCGGTTCCGGCAGGTCGACTGGGGCGTGATCGCCCCGCTGATGGTCGGCATGGCCGCGGCGCTGGTGCTCGGCGCCAAGCTGATCGCGCCGGTCGTGGAGGAGCACCCGCAGTTCTCGTACGCCCTGTTCTTCGGCCTGGTTCTGGCGTCGCTGTACGTGCCGTACTCGAACTCGGGGCAGCGCTGGAAGGCCGGGCACTACGCCCTGGGCCTGGTGGTCGCGGTCGGCGCCTTCTTCCTGACCGGCATGCCCCCGGCCCATATGCCGACCAACCCGGTGATCGTCTTCTTCGCGGGCTCCGTCGCCATCTGTGCCCTGGTCCTGCCCGGCGTCTCCGGTTCGTTCATCCTGCTGACGCTGGGCCTGTACGAGCCGACGATGGACGCGGTCAACGAGCGCGACCTGGGCTATGTGGCCGTCTTCGGCACGGGCTGCGTCGTGGGGCTCGCGCTGTTCGTCAAGCTGCTGAAGTGGCTGCTGGAGAACTACCACCACATGACCCTGGTCGTGATGACCGGCCTGATGGCGGGCTCCCTGCGGGCGCTGTGGCCGTGGCAGGACGACGACCGGGGCCTGCTCGCCCCGTCCGGTTCGGTGGGCGTGACCTTCGCCCTGGTGGCCCTCGGCGCGGTCCTGGTCGTCGCCGTGCTGGTGGTGGAGCGCCGGGCACACGCCAAGAAGTCGCAGGGCGACGGGGAGCAGGGCCCGCCCGCCGCCCGCCGCAGGCGTCACGCGCGCGTGCCCTCGGCCTGAGCCCGACGGTCCTGCGGTCCTCGCGCCGGTGCATGCCGGTGCGGGGCCGGGGCCGCGGGGCAGCGCGCCCTGCGGCCCCGGCGCCCGGTCACGCCCCGTGCCGGGCCGCGTTCGCGGCGATCGCGTCCCGCAGGTGTTCGGCGAGGCCAGGACGCATGGAGTCGTAGAACGCCTTGAAGCGTTCGTCGGAGACGTACATCTCGGCGAGGCCGCGGTGCATGTCGTACGGACACTCGTAGAACCATTGGCTGATGTGCTGTCGGTGTTCCTCGGCCATGTCCATGGCCCGCTCGCCGGTGGGGGGCTCGCCGGCGGCCATCAGGGCGTCGTAGCGCTCGCTCCAGTCGGCCACCTCGGCCTGCATGCGCTTCCAGTCCTCCTTGGTGTACGAGGCCGCACGACGCTGTGACTCGGCGTACGTCTCCGTGCCGCCCCAGCGCTGCTCCGCCTCCTCGGCGTACATCTCCGGGTCCTTGTCCCCGAACACCTCGAACTTCTCCTCGGGCGTGAGGTTGATCCCCATCTTCCGTGCCTCCATGGCGTGCTCCACGGCCGCGGCCATCTTCTGCAGCTTCTCGATCCGGGCGGTCAGCAGCTCGTGCTGGCGGCGCAGGTGCGCCCGCGGGTCCGCGTCCGGGTCGTCGAGCAGGGCCGCGACCTCGTCGAGGGGGAAGCCGAGCTCCCGGTAGAACAGGATCTGCTGCAGCCGGTCGAGGTCGGCCTCGCTGTAGCGCCGGTGGCCCGCGTGGCTGCGCTCGCCGGGTACGAGGAGGCCGATCTCGTCGTAGTGGTGCAGCGTGCGCACCGTGATGCCGGCGAAGCCGGCGACCTGTCCCACGGTGTAGCTCATCGCTTCCGCTCCCTTCTCGGTACGCACTTCAGGCTGAGCCCTCACGTCACGTGAGGTGCAAGTCCCTCAGGTGCACGTCCCTGAGGTGCACCTCCCCGCGGTCCCTGCGGTGCGCGTCCCTGCGGTGCACGTCCTTGAGGTGCGGGCCTCGCACCCCGGACCTACCGTCTGATGCATGCCACTGCACCGCGGGGCCGAGGCCCCGAAGGACCAGGACAGCGCCCGGCACAGGCTCGCCGTGAACCCGTTCCACGGCGACGCGAACCCGGTCGGCGGCATGGAGGAGGCCCCGCCCCGGCACCGGCTGCCGGACGGCCCGCTGGCGCCCGCCACCGCGTACGGGCTCGTCCACGACGAACTCATGCTGGACGGCAACGCACGGCTCAATCTCGCCACCTTCGTCACCACCTGGATGGAGCCGCAGGCCGGGGTCCTGATGGGTGAGTGCCGGGACAAGAACATGATCGACAAGGACGAGTATCCGCGCACCGCCGAACTGGAGCGACGGTGCGTGGCGATGCTCGCCGACCTGTGGCACGCGCCCGACCCGGCCGCCGCCGTGGGCTGTTCGACCACCGGGTCCAGCGAGGCATGCATGCTCGCCGGGATGGCCCTGAAGCGGCGGTGGGCCAAGCGGAACGCCGGCCGGTATCCCTCCTCCGGTGCCCGGCCGAACCTCGTCATGGGTGTCAACGTCCAGGTCTGCTGGGACAAGTTCTGCAATTTCTGGGAGGTGGAGGCCCGCCTGGTGCCCATGGAGGGCGACCGCTTCCACCTCGATCCGCAGGCCGCCGCCGAACTGTGCGACGAGAACACCATCGGCGTCGTCGGCATCCTCGGGTCCACCTTCGACGGGTCGTACGAGCCGATCGCCGAACTGTGCGCGGCCCTCGACGAGTTGCGGGAGCGGACCGGACTCGACATCCCCGTGCACGTCGACGGGGCCTCCGGGGCCATGGTCGCGCCCTTCCTCGACGAGGACCTGGTCTGGGACTTCCGGCTGCCGCGCGTGGCGTCCATCAACACGTCCGGCCACAAGTACGGGCTCGTCTATCCCGGTGTCGGCTGGGCACTGTGGCGGTCCGCCGCCGAGCTGCCCGAGGAACTCGTCTTCCGGGTCAACTACTTGGGCGGCGACATGCCCACCTTCGCGCTCAACTTCTCCCGGCCGGGCGCCCAAGTGGTCGCGCAGTACTACTCGTTCCTGCGGCTGGGCCGCGAGGGCTACCGGGCCGTGCAGCAGTCCACCCGGGACGTTGCCCAGGGGCTCGCCCGGCGAGTGGCGGAGCTGGGCGACTTCCGGCTGCTCACCCGGGGCGACCAGTTGCCCGTGTTCGCCTTCACCACCGCGCCGGACGTCACCGCGTACGATGTCTTCGACGTGTCCCGGCGGCTCCGCGAGAGCGGCTGGCTGGTGCCGGCGTACACCTTCCCGCCCCATCGCGAGGATCTGTCGGTTCTCAGGGTCGTCTGCCGCAACGGCTTCTCGGCCGATCTCGCCGAACTGTTCATGGAGGATCTGGGCCGCCTGCTGCCCGAACTGCGCCGACAGCCGTGTCCGCTGGCACGGGACAGGGAGGAGGCCACCGGGTTCCATCACTGAGCCCCAAGGTCCCCGGATCTCTGGGGCCTTCGGCGGTCAGTCGTCGGCCACGACAAGGTCGCCGAGCGCGGAGAGCGGTTTCGGCTACCGCGCATCCCCCGGATGCCCTTCCCCCGTCGCGTACGGGTTCTCCTCGCCCTCCGCGAGCACACCCACGAACGGCTCCCCCTCACCCGCGAAGGTGTATGCCCCGCCCTTGATCCGCTCGATGAGTTCCCGGGTCCACCGGGCGCCGGTGTCGGCGGAGTGGACCCAGAAGTTCATGATCTCCCCGATGTGGCCGAGCGACTCGGGCCCCGCCTCGGGGGTGTAGTACTCGGTGACGGACTTCCGCCAGGCCTCGATGGTGCGCACCCGTTCCTCCAGGAGCCCGAGGACCTCCTCGCGGTCGAGGTCGACCATGAAGCCGAGCGCGGCGGAGAGGATGTCCGGCTTCTGGTCGTACGCGGTGAGGGAGGCGCGCAGCAGGGTGAGGTACTCCTGGTTGCCTGCCTCGGTGATCTCGTACTCGGTGCGGGGCGGGCCGCCGGCCGTGGACGGCGCGATCTCGTGGGCGTGCAGCAGCCCCTGCTTCGCCATCTGCTTCAGGGCGTGGTAGATCGAGCCGGGCTTGGCGTTGGACCACTCGTGCGCACCCCAGTACTCCAGGTCGTTGCGCACCTGATAGCCGTGGGCCCGCCCGTGCTGGCGGACCGCACCGAGCACGAGGAGACGGATCGCTGACATGGGGCCAGCGTAGAACCCGGCCGCTCACAGCCGGGCACCCCCTCAACCCCAGCCGCTCCCCTGCCTCGCAGCACCCGCTCCTCAGCCCCAGTCACCCCCCTGTTCCTCCGCCACCAGCTCGAACGCCGTTTTCCCGTCCAGGGACTCCCTGATGATGTCGGCGTGGCCGGCGTGCCGGGCGGTCTCGCGGATCAGGTGGAGGGCCAGCCAGCGCATCGAGACGCGCCCCTCCGGCGGGAACCAGGGCTGGTCGGGCAGCGCGAACGTGTCGTCGAGGCTCGGTACCGAACGGATGAGCGCCTCCGTCTCGGCGGCGACCTTCTCCCAGTACGCGAGCTGCGACTCGACCGTCTCGCCGTCGACGAGGACGAAACACTCGTGCCAGTTCGACTCGTCCCGCTCCACCGCCGGCTGCTCGCCCTTGGCCCGCGCGACCCACCCCTGCTCGACCTCGGCGACATGCTTGAGCAGCCCGGAGAGCGACAGCTCACTGGCGCTGGGCCGGCTCGCGGCCTGCTCCTCGGTCAGCCCGAGCAAGGTCCGGCGGATGCCGCCGCGCTGCTCCTCCAGAAACGCCAGCAGCGCGCCGCGCTCGTCACCCTGTGCCTCTGCGGATACGTGCGTGACCATGACGGGCCGCCTCTCATCGGGATCGGGACGGGGATCGGGTTCTCGCCCCTGACACCGATGAAGCTACGGGCCCTTGCGGTCAGGCTCTGTCCGCAATCACAAACGATGAGGGCCGCCCCCGCTCGGCGCATGAGGATGAGTACAGGGGGAGGGCCGGTGTATGGGGAGGGCCGGTGTATAGCGTCTCTGGAACTCTTAAGGATCCTGGGTTACCGCGTGGCCCCGAGGGGTGGAAGCGACAGCGAGCGCGGACGAGTCCGGGCCGATCCTTGGGTAGAGCCCGTGTGCGGCGTCACTGGCGGTGACGCGGGGCCAGCGTCTGGACTGTGCCCGGCTGCGCTTCACGGGGTGGTGCTGCGAGGGCTGGTGCAGGGGATCGCCGCGATCGCCTGGCGCCGGTTCTCGTACGGGCCGGGGTCCTCGCCCTTGTGCTGCTGCCCGGTGCCCTCGGGCTCTACCACCTGGTCGACAACGCCGCGTACCCGCGTACGACAGCTGGTTGTACGGGAGCTGACCGGCTCCGCCGCCTTGCGGACGTGACCGCCCCGGTGCCGGGCCGACAGCTGGGTCGACCCGGCCCGCAGGCGCTCATGTCTCAGTGCCTCATGTCCCAGGCCCTCATGTCTCAGAACGGGAAGAAGCTCCGCCCGTGCTGTACCGAGATCCACTTCTGCGTCGTGAACGCGTCGACGGTCGTCTCGCCGTTCAGGCGGCCGATGCCGGAGTGCTTCTCGCCGCCGAAGGGGACGAGGGGCTCGTCGTGGACGGTGCCGTCGTTGACGTGGAACATTCCGGTGTCGATCTGCTTGGCGAAGGCGACACCACGCTCGATGTCGCCGGTGTGGACGGCGCCGCTGAGGCCGTACGGGGTGTCGTTGACGATGTGTACGGCCTCCTCCTCGCCGTCGAAGGGGATGAGGAAGGCGACGGGGCCGAAGACTTCCTGCTGGAGGAGGGAGGAGTCGGCGGGCACGTCGGTCAGGACCGACGGCTCGACCAGGTTGTCCGTCGTCGTGCCGTGTACGAGGGCCGTGGCGCCCTCGGCGATCGCCTGCTCGACGGCGCCCGAAACGGAGTCCGCCTGGGAGGAGTTGATGACCGGGCCGATGATGGTCTGCGGGTCGCGCGGGTCGCCGGACTTGAGGGTCTTGACCTTGGCGACGAACTTCTCGGTGAACTCGTCGGCGATCGAACGGTCGACCAGGACACGGTTCGCGGCCATGCAGACCTGGCCCTGGTGGACGTACCGGCTGAAGACGGCCGCGTCGACCGCGTAGTCGATGTCGGCGTCGTCGAGGACCACCAGCGCGCTGTTGCCGCCCAGTTCGAGGATCGAGCGCTTGAAGTTCGAGGCGCAGACGGTGGCGACATGGCGGCCGACCTTGTCGGAGCCGGTGAAGGAGATGAGCTTGGGGACGGGGTGCTCGATGAAGGCGTCGCCGATCTCCGCGATGTCGGTGATGACGACGTTGAGCAGACCGGCCGGGAGGCCCGCGTCCTCGAAGATCTTCGCGACCAGGGAGCCACCGACGATCGGGGTGTTCTGGTGGGGCTTCAGCACCACGCCGTTGCCGAGGGCGAGGGCCGGCGCGACCGACTTCAGGGAGAGCAGGAAGGGGAAGTTGAAGGGGCTGATGACGCCCACGACGCCGACGGGCACGCGGTAGAGGCGGTTCTCCTTGCCGTCGATCGGCGAGGGGATGATCCGGCCCTCGGGGCGCAGCGACAGCTGGATCGACTCGCGCAGGAACTCCTTGGCGAGGTGCAGTTCGAAGCCCGCCTTCAGGTGCGTACCGCCGAGCTCGGCGATGATCACCTCGGTGATCTCCTGCTCGCGCTCCTCGATCAGGCGCAGGGCCTTCTCGAAGACGGCACGGCGGGCGTACGCGTTGATCTTGGCCCATTCCTTCTGGGCCTTCTCGGCCGCGCGGTAGGCCTGATCGACCTCGTCCGTCGTGGCTATCGTGATCGCGGCCAGCTTTTCGCCGTCGTACGGATTGAAGTCGATGATCTCCCATGAGCCGGTGCCCGGGCGCCACTCGCCGTCGATGTACTGCTGGGCCAGATCGGTGAAGTAGGACGACATGTGATCCCTCAAATCCTGGGTCGAGCCCGGGCAACAACGTTTGATCACACGTCATCGTACTGGTGTGCAAAGGGAGTTGGAGAGCTACTCCGGAGACTCTGTGGAGACTCTCAGGACAGGGACTCTCAGGAGAGAGACTGTCAGGAGAGAGACTCTCCAGGACAGCTGGAGATCAGGACAGCTGGAGAAGTCCCCGTAGCAGATCGCGGCTCTCCGAAGGGCCGGGGCTGTCGTCCTGGAGCTGCTTCATGGCGCGTTCGTACTGGGTCACGTCCTCGCGCTTGTCCAGATACAGCGCACTGGTGAGCTGCTCCAGATAGACGACGTCCGACAGATCGGACTCGGGGAAGCTCAGCACGGTGAAGGCGCCGCTCTCGCCGGAGTGGCCGCCGAAGCTGAACGGCATGACCTGGAGCTGTACGTTGGGCCGCTCGGAGAACTCGATCAGATGCTGGAGCTGGCCTCGCATCACGTCCCGGTCGCCGTACGGCCGCCGGAGGGCGGCCTCGTCGAGGACGATGTGGAAGTCGGGGGCGTTCTCGGACACCAGGTACTTCTGGCGCTCCATGCGCAGCGCGACACGCTTGTCGATGTCGGCCGCGCTCGCGTCCTCCATGCCGCGCTCGACGACCGCGTGCGCGTACGCCTCGGTCTGCAACAGGCCGTGCACGAACTGGACTTCGTACGCCCTGATGAGGTGCGCCGCGCCCTCCAGGCCGACGTAGGTGGGGAACCAGCTGGGCAGCACGTCGGAGTAACTGTGCCACCAGCCCGCCACGTTGGCCTCCTTGGCGAGCGAGAGCAAGGAGGTGCGCTCCGTCTCGTCGGTCACGCCGTAGAGCGTCAACAGGTCCTCCACGTCGCGCGCCTTGAAGCTCACCCTCCCCAGTTCCATACGACTGATTTTGGACTCGGAGGCGCGAATTGAGTACCCCGCCTTCTCGCGGGTGACCCCCTGCGCCTCCCGCAGCCGCCTGAGATGCGAGCCCAGCAGCATTCGCCTCACCACCGACCCGCTCGATTCACCGGCGCTCACGTACGTCAGCCTCCCCAACCGTCCTCAAGGCCCGAAGTCTGCCACTAAACCGCTCCGATGCGCACTCGCCCGGTTACAGAAATGGCAAGTCTTCGCCAGCCGACATCGGTTGAACCACAGGAAGCAGCCAGGGGAGGGACAGCAAAGAGACAGGAAGGGGAGAGGGAAGGTAGGGGGAGGGGGAGGGAAGGGGGGAGAAAGTACCAAGGAAGAGTCGGGAGAGGGCCGGGAGAGGCCCAACGGGAGGGCAACAGAAGGGGAGAAGGTGACAGAAGAATTAAGGAGAAGCGTTACGCGAAGGTCCAATTCCGGCGCGTGCACGTGCATCTGCCCTTGCATCTGCCGTACGCATCAGAAACCATGGTCCCGCGCCACCGCTGCATCGCCATGACCGCGGACACCCGGGAGTGCCTCGCATGGGGACGAATGGATCGACCATGCTCGAACCCTTACGGCAGGGACTTCCGCCACTCGATCCCGCGACCGTGTCCAACGCCGCCTCGTGCGCTCTGCCGGCCCGCTACGAAGCCGTACGCGAGGCGAGACAGTTCACACGCGGCACGCTCGGTCAGTGGGACATAGGCGACCGCTTCGACGACGTCTGCCTGGTGGTCTCCGAACTCGTCACCAACGCCCTGCGTCACGGCCTGTCCCCCTTGGACGCCCCACGGACCCCACGTGTCCCGCGCGTACCGGGCCAGGGTCAGGAGCCGCCCGTACGGCTGCATCTGATGCGCTGGAGCGAGCGGCTGGTGTGCGCGGTGCGTGACCCCAGCCACGACACTCCGGTCGCCGGCGACTCGGACGACTTCTCCGCGGAGTCGGGGCGCGGGCTGTTCCTGGTCGACTCGTTCGCCGACAGCTGGGGCTGGCACCCGCTGGCGGGCACGCTGAGCGGCAAGGTGGTGTGGGCGCTGTTCCGGCTGCACCCCGAACCCGTGGCCGAGACCGTCGAGACAGTCGAGACCGTCGAATGAGGAACCGCGGCGCTTCCGTGCGCCGCGGTTTCTACGCGCGTTACCCCACGCCGAACGGCCGCGACCCCGGGTAAGCGGCCCGGGTAAGGGGGTCAGCCGCCCACGAGGTGGTCGAACTCGCCGTCCTTGGCGCCGAGGAGCATGGCCTCGATCTCGGCCCGCGTGTACACAAGCGCGGGCCCGTCGGGGAACCGCGAGTTCCGCACGGCCACACCTCCGTCGGGCAGCCGCGCGAACTCCACGCAGGAGCCCTGCGAGTTGCTGTGCCGACTCTTCTTCCAGGCCACCTTGTGGAGCTGTGTCAGCTCCGTCGCGGCCATGCCGTTGTACACGTCATCCACGCCGAACACGTCGTGGTCCACAGGTCGCTCCCCGGGTGGTGCATTGGCTGATGTGGCCATTGATGCAGCGGTCAACTGCCCGGATCATAGCTCTGTTCATGTGCTGATGCATGAGCGAATGCATGGGCAGATGCACGTGCACGCGCGGTGCTTCCTTGATTACAGGTTTTACGGTCGCATGGTTGCCCCGCGTACCAGTTCAGACGCAAGAAAGGCCGTTCGTGTTCCATCGTGCGTGGGGAGTTGGAGTTCGTCGAGGTCACAAGGGCCCCGGGGAGGTGGTGGGTCCTCCCCGGGGCCGGGTGGGGGTGTGGCGTGAGGGCTCGCGATGGCTATTGCGAAGCCTGACGTGTCCACTGCAACGTGGCCGTCTGAGTGCCAGGGGGTGCCTGAGCGGCCTGGGATTGGTTGAGCGCCTTGGGGTGCCTGAGTGGCTCGGGATGCTTGAGCACCTGGGATGCCTTGGCGCTTGGGACGTCCTGGCTCCTTCGGGCGCCTCAGCGCCTTGGGGTGCCTACCGCGACGAGTACGGCAGCAGCGCCATCTCCCGTGCGTTCTTGATCGCGCGGGCCAGCATCCGCTGCTGCTGGGCGGTGACGCGGGTGACGCGGCGGCTGCGGATCTTGCCGCGGTCGGAGATGAACTTCCGCAGCAGGTCCGTGTCCTTGTAGTCGACGTACGTGATCCCGGCCTGGTCCAACGGGTTGGGGCGGGACTTCATGGGCTTGCGTTCGGCCTTGCGGGCCATGTCAGACCTCCAGAAAGGTGTCGAAGGGGCGCGGGAGACGGGACCAGGCGTCGCGTCCGGCGGCGTACTTGGCGTCGGTGAGCAGGCAGTGCTCCAGGAGCCGTTCGAGCCCGTCGCGGTCGAGGCCGGGTGAGGTGAAGACCAGGTGCTGGCAGCAGTCCCCGTGCTCGGGGTGCCAGTCGAGCGCGGCGGCCGCCCGGCGCACCGGCGGGACCATCTCCCACGCCGCGTCCGGCAGTGAGGCGAGCCATGGCCCGGCCGCCTCCACGCACAGCGCCCCGCCGGCCGCGTCCCAGTGCAGCAGCGTGTCCGGCCGGTCGGCCAGCCAGAACCGCCCCCGGCTCCGCGCCGCCGCGCAGGTCAGGTCCTCCAGCGCCGCGTACAGCCGCTCCGGGTGGAACGGACGGCGCCGGTGCCACACGAAGGTCGACACCCCGCACTCGTCCGCGTCCGTCGGCAACAGCGCGCACGCCGGGTGCTGGGCCGCTGCCGCGGCTTCGACGTCGAACCCGGCGAAGGCGGCTTCGGTGAGGGGGGAGGGAGAAAAAAGGCCCGCGGGGTGTGCGGGATCTGCGGGGCCCACCGGGCCCTGACGCCCCGCACCAGCCGAGGCCAGGCCGGTCCCGTCCGCATCGCTCGCGCTCGCGTCGACCGCACCGGCCGCGTCGACCGTGCCACCCACGTCAGTCGCGCCGGTCATGCCGCTCGCACCGGTCGCGCCGGCCGTGCCGCTCGCGCCCATCGCGCCAGCCGTGCCGGTCGCCCCCGCCGCTTCGACCACGCCGCCCGCACCGGTCGCGTCGGCCGTGGCGCTCGCGCCAGCCGTGCCGGTCGCCCCCGTTGCGTCGACCACGCCGCCCGCGCCAGGCGTATCGGCCACACCGCTCGTGTCCCCCGTCCCGGCAGACCCCGAGCCCATCGAGCTCGCGGCCCCGAACCGGTCGTGCGCCCCGGCCGGGCTCGTGTCGCCCCACGGGCCCTGGCTCGCGGCAGGGTGCGAGCCCGGTGCGGAGCCGTCGGCCGAGCCCGACGTATCGGCCGGGTTCGGCCGGGTGAACCAGTCCATCCCCGGCATCGCGTCGCCGGAGGCGTCCGTGGCTCCCCCGCCCGCGATCGGCACCTGGCGGGCCGTCGGGTGGAGTTGGGCGAGGAGGGCGCGGTCCTCGTCGTCGGCCTCCGGGGAGTCGGCCACGGCGAGGACGGGGGCGTACTCCAGTTGCCGGGCGAAGGTGTCGGCGACGGTGCGCTGGTCGGTGGCGGCAGCGGCGAGGCCGGCTTCGGCGAGGTCGTCGCCGTTGCCGAGGTACGGCAGCAGCAGGGCGGGGTCGACCGCGGTGATCACCGAGGTGACCGTGAGCCCGGCGGCGGCCACCACCTCGGCCATGGCCTTCGGCTCGACCGAGTCCCACAGTTCGACGACGGCGAGCCGGGTGAGGCCGCTGTCGGCGAGCCGCTCCAGCTCGGGCACGAGGTCCTCGCGGAGCGCACAGCACGCGCAGTCGTTGACGAGCGGGGTCTCGCCCGTGGAGACGAGGCCGGCGCGGTCGCGGACCGTGCGGAGGACCTTGCCGTCGACGGCGGCGTCCAGGTCGTGGTGGAGCGCGACGCTGCCCGGCACCTCGGCGAGCAGCTGCTCGACAGCGGCCCGGCGGGCGTCGGCGTGCAGCCCGCCGACGATCGCGACAGAGAGCTTGCCCACGGGTCAGCTCCGCTTCCCGTACCGCTTCTGGAACTTCTCCACGCGCCCCGCCGTGTCCAGCACACGCGCGGTACCCGTGTAGAAGGGGTGGCTGACGTTCGAGATCTCGACGTCGACCACGGGGTACGTGTTGCCGTCCTCCCACTCGATCGTCTTGTCGCTCGTCATGGTCGAGCGGGTCAGGAAGGCGTGGTTCGCGGCACGGTCACGGAAGACGACGGGGCCGTACGACGGGTGGATTCCCTTGCGCATGACGGTCAGCGCTCCTCTCGGAAGTCGACGTGCCGGCCGACGACCGGGTCGTACTTGCGCAGGGTCAGCCGGTCCGGGTCGTTGCGGCGGTTCTTGCGCGTGACATAGGTGAAGCCGGTGCCGGCCGTGGACCGGAGCTTGATGACCGGACGGAGTTCGTTGCGTGCCATGCTGGTACCTTACTGAAAACGAATTCCATTTACATCACCACATCGAGAGAGGTGCATCACCCTTGTCCGCCCACTGCATGCTGACCGGCGCCCAGCCGGGCTTCGGCAACCGCATCTCGCACTCCCACCGGCGTACGTCCCGCCGCTTCGACCCCAACATCCAGAGCAAGCGGTACTGGCTGCCCAGCGAAGGCCGTTACGTACGCCTGCGGTTGAGCGCGAAGGGGATCAAGACCGTCGACACGATCGGCGTCGAGGCAGCGGTGGCCCGTATCCGCGCCCGCGGAGTGAAGGTCTGAAGAGGCAAGGCCGAAGAGGCCGAAGGGACTGAGAGTCTGATGGCGAAGAAGAGCAAGATCGCGAAGAACGAGAAGCGGCAGGAGATCGTCGCCCGGTACGCCGCGCGCCGCGCCGAACTGAAGGAGATCATCCGGCGACCGTCCTCGACGGACGCCGAACGGCTCGCCGCCCAGCGGGAGTTGAGCAAGCAGCCGCGCGACGCCAGCGCCACCCGCGTACGCAACCGGGACCAGGTGGACGGCCGCCCTCGCGGCTACTTCCGGACCTTCGGCCTGTCCCGGGTGAGCCTGCGGGAACAGGCGCACGCGGGCTTCCTGCCCGGGGTGCGCAAGTCCTCGTGGTGAGCTTGGGGTGAGTCCGAGGGCGGGTTCGGGTGGGCTCGGGGGCGAGTTCGGGGTCAATTCGGGGTGAGCCTGTGTTGACCCCGCGGTGATCTCGCGGTGACCTCGCACTTTCACCGGTCGCCGTGAGGGCCGCCCGCCGAGGCCGTTCCGATCGCTGAGGTCCTCCCCGTACCAGCTGGTAGCTTGCCGATGTCGCTGCGTCGAACTCGACGGCCGCCCCTTTGGGAGGCTCACGCGTTTTCTTCGGTATCCGTAGCGATGTGTCATCCGTCGGTGTCGTGCTGTGTGTCCGGTACCGGTTTCGGTGTCAGCTCCGTGTGTGAGTTCGCGGATCGAATGCGTGACCTTCTCGCGGGAGTGTCGTTGATCGGATGACAGCACCACGGGCGGGAGAGGGGGTACCGGTGAGCCGGAAGCTGCCGCTGGGCGAGAGCGAAACGGCCCGGACCGCCTGTGCCCGTGGTCTGCTGCGTGCGGGTGTGGTGGAGAAGACGGGCGAGGTCCTGTCGGCCGCTGTACTGGTGGAGCGGGTCGGCTGGGCTGCTGATCTGGTGTCCGGCATGGCCGCCGAACTGCTGGCCGAGCACTGGAACGCTGCCGATGTGGACGTACTCGCCTCCGGTGAGGACGCGGGCGGGCAACAGCTGCCGTCGAACGCGTGGATGGCACTGCGCCGACTGGGCTGGACGGCGTGTGACAGCCAGCAGGCCACCATCGAACGCGGCGAGGACGACCCGCAGCGCGCGCTGCTGCGTCTGCAGCTGCCCACCCGGCCCGACCCGCGTTCCTACCGGGACTGGACGTGGGTGGCCTGCCCCGTCACGCTGCCGCCCACGGTCCCGCACGTCGCGGTGCTGCACCTGCCCACCCTCCGCCTCGTGGGCGGGAAGGTGCGCGCCGATCTCGCCTACACCCACGCTGTACCCAAGGCCTGCCGTACCGGGCACAGCGTGGCGCTCGGTGTGGACTGGGGCCTGAACACCTTGCTGTCCGCGGGTGCGGCCCGGCTGCACGACGACGGGCGGATCACCGCGCTCGGGCACGGCGCCCAGTTCCGGGCCGCTGGGATACTCGCGAAGCAGCACCGCCTGAGGCGCCTGTCGGAACACCTGCACACCAAGGCCGACCACATCGAGCGGCTCATCGACGCCGACGAGCAGCACGAGCTGTCCGGCAGACACCAGGTGCTGCGGGACGAGACCCGCTTCGTGTCCGCCCGCAGGTCGCACCTCAACAACGCCCTCGCCTGGTCCGCAGCCCGCTGGACGGTGGATCAGGCCATCGCTGTCCACGCCACGGTCATCCACCTCGAAGACCTGCGGTCGATGGAAGCCAAGGGCATGGGCCGCACCCACAACACGCGCATGTCCCAGACGGTGCGCGGGCAGGTCGCCGACCGCATCCGGCACCTGGCCGCCGAGGCCGGGATCGCCGTCGTCACCGTCCCGCCGCGGAACACCTCCCGGCACTGCCCGAAGTGCCTCACCCCGCTGCGGCACCGCAAAGCACCCGACCGCCCCACCGCACCGGGCTGGAAATGGGCCATCTGCCCCGACCGCGCCGGATGCGGCTGGCAGGGCGACCGCGACCTGGGCGCATG
Source organism: Streptomyces sp. NPDC002845 (assembly GCF_053591955.1). Classification (NCBI taxonomy): domain Bacteria; kingdom Bacillati; phylum Actinomycetota; class Actinomycetes; order Kitasatosporales; family Streptomycetaceae; genus Streptomyces; species Streptomyces sp. NPDC002845. Next base: position 60,709 of record NZ_JBSFUU010000034.1, read on the forward strand.
GCAGCGCATTGCCGCACGCGGCCTCGTCCACCAGGCCAAGACCGTCACCGACCGGGCCACCGGGCAGATGATGATCCGCACCGTGGTGGACACACTCGAAACCAACGCGGTCATCACCCCGACCGCCGAGACCAGCCGGGCCGACCGGTCCAAGACCGGCCCCACCCGGCCACGTTCCACACGCCCCGCGCCCAGGCGACGCAGGGCACCCTCCCCCACCGGCCCCTCGGGCCCGGCGGGCAAGCGTCCGGAGGGACACGCTCACACGGGCCCAAGGCCGCTGCCCCGCGCAGCCCACCGGCACCAGGGCGTGACGACGATCAGCACACCCACCCCCGGACCACGTCCGGGGAGACCCCCATCCGGCCGACACCGGCCACGAGGAGCAGCACTGGGCGCAGGCTTCCACCTGCACGCCCACGCCACCCCGCCACAATGGGCACACCCCACACCAGACACCATGTCTGACACGGGATCACTAAGCTGATTGGAGACGCTCCAGTGACTACGGCGACTTCGACTTCGACTGCTCCGTCGGCCTTCCCCCTCCGACGGATGCGCATCGCGACCGCGGCGGCCGGACTGGCGGCCGCGCTCGCGCTGGCCGGATGCAGCGGCGACGACGACTCCGGCGGTACGGCGGAGACCGGGGCCTCGGCCGCCCCGAGCGCGACCGAGACGGCGGACACGGGCGGCGGCTCCGGTTCCGGTTCCGGTTCGGAAACCTCCGGTGGCGTGGGCGAGTTGGCGGGCAGCTGGCTGGCCACGACCGACGGCAAGGCGGTCGCGCTGATCGTCACCGGCGAGGATGCCGCGGTCTTCGAGACGGGCGGCTCCGTGTGCAGCGGCGCCGCGGGTGAGGCGTCGGGCACCCGGACGCTCCGCCTCACCTGCACGGACGGCAGTGGCGCCCGCACCAAGGGCACGGTCGACTCCGTCGACGCCGACTCGCTCACGGTCACGTGGGAGGGCGACGTCGGCGAGGAGACGTACCAGAAGGCCGAGGGCGGCACGCTCCCGCCGGGGCTGCCGACGGGGGGCTCGGGCTCGTAGGCGTACGGAGGGAATCGGCGCGCGCGGCGGCCCGGGGCGCCGGACATCGCGTCCACGGCAACCTGCATGATGATCCGTGAAGCACCACACCACGGTCATCATGAACCGCAGGCACCGCACGCACCGCACGATCCGCACGAACCGGGGGAAGCCCATGCGCACCGTACCCGTCGCCGTCACCGTCCTCGTGGCGGCGCTCGCCCTGACCGCCTGCGGCGACAGCGACAGTGACAGCGGCGACAACAGCGGCGGCGGCAACAGCACCGCCTGCAAGCACGACGAGGTCGGCATCGCCTTCGGCCCCAGCAACGCCGCCCCGGTCGCCGGTGACGAGGGCAACATCCCGGTCACCGTGACCTACCGCGGGGACGCCACCTGCACGATTCAGGGCACCCCGGGCACCGACCTCTACAGCGGCGGCTCCTCCTGGGCCCTCAGCCTCCAGAAGAACGCGAAGGAGCCCAAGCTGACCCTGGCGAAGGACGAGTCGGCGACCTTCACGATCTCGTACGTACGCGGGGTCGCGGGCGACGAGAAGAAGGGTGTCGCCGTGGACAAGGTGAAGTTCACGCTGCCCGGCAACAGCGTCGTGGAGAGCTGGGACTGGCCGGACGCCGAGGTCGCGGTGAAGTCGGAGGGCGAGTTGGACGCGACGGTGAGCCCGTTCCTGCCGAACGGCGACTGAGCCCGACGCGGTCCGTTACGGCAGCGGGCGCCTGGCGGCGACCTGGGCCCGGTCCGCCGCCTCGGCACCCTGGCGCCAGCCGGCCTCGTCGCTGACTCCACGCACGCGCGTGGTGACGGTGTCCGGGAACATGCGCGTGACGTGGTCGCGGACGGCCACGTCACGGGCGGCGAGGACGGGCAGCAGGTCCCCCTGGTCCCTCCGGTCCCCCTCTGTATCGATGACCTGTTCCTGAGCCTGGGCGACTGCCGCCAGCCGGTCGCCCATCCGGTGTGCGTACGCGGCGAGGAAGGACTGCCGGAAGGTCTTCGTCCGCTTCCGGCCACCGGCCCGCTGCGCCGCCTCCGCCTTGGTCATCGCGGCCGTGGCCTGCACGAGGAGCGAGGTGTACAGCAGCTCGATCGCCTCCAGGTCCGCTTCGAAGCCGACGACCGTGGAAAAGCCGAGCGCCTCGTTCCAGACGGCCTGGCAGCGGTTCGCGGAGGCGACCGCGTCCAGCAGCACCGCCTTGGCCGTCTCGTACGGCGCATCGACACCGATCCGGCAGGCGCCGGGCGCGTCCGGGTCGTGTGCCCGGGCCGCGAGCAACGCCTCGTCGATGCTGTGCCGCGCCATCAGCTCCTGCGCCTTCGCACTGAGCGCCTCCGCCTCCTCCGGGTAGCCCGTGGCCTCCGCCTTGGCGAGGAGGGCCCGGATTCGCGTGAGCATGCGGGAGTCGCCGCGAGGCGGTTGACGGAGGTGACCGTGGGACGCGTCGAGGGGTTCCAGGGCGGGGAGGCGCAGGAGCAGGCGGTACACCTCCAGTGCGGCGGTGGCGTGCGAGAAACGGTCGGCGCGCTGGGGTTGGGGGTCGTCGGCGTCCAGTTCGGCCAGCTGCGCGGCCCATCGGGGGCTCGGCGGCGTCCGGTCCCCCGCCTCGTCCAGGATCAGCCGGGACACCAGTCGTACGTGTACGTCGTCCAGCTCCCGTCGCACGATCCGTACGACATCGGCGGGCTGCCAGCCCCGGCGCCAGGCGGCGGCAGTGAACTCCCGTCCCCTGCGGGCGAGTTCGGCGTCGGCCGCCGGATCTGCCGCGAGCAGGGACGCGCCCGTGTCGAGGGCCGCGTCGGTGTCGGCGTACAGGGCGGCGTCGAAGGCGCGGTCCACGGTGCTGGGCGTACTCACGCCTCGATCGTGACACGGGGGCTGTGGACGGGTTCGGGTAGGGCTGGACCTACCTTCGGGACGCCCTCCAGTGGTCGTGCGGGGTGGGGCGGCGACGGGTTGGCTTGGGGCATGACCACGACAGACATGTACGCGAGTTTCTCCTCCCGAACAGGCGTATCGGGAGGCGTGGAGCACCCGGCAGCGGCACCGAACACGGGTACGACATGCTGCCCCTGATCCTCTCCTCCCTGCGGACGCGCTGGGCCTCCCTCCTCGGTTCGTTCGTCTCCGTCGCGCTCGGGGTCGGGGTGATGACGACCATGGGGCTCGGGCTGGCCGCGACGCTGGACCAGCCCCTGCGGGAGCCACAGCGGTTCACGTCCTCGCCGGTCGTCGTGGCGGGGCGGGACACGCTCACGGTGGAGGTACGGCGGGGCCCGTCCACCGCGCACGTGTCGCACAAGCTGGCGCATCCACACCCTGTGGACGACCGGCTCCTCGCCGACCTGCGGGAACTGGGACAGGTCAGGACGGATGGCGCGGCGCGGGACGCGGTGGGTGTGAACGCCCCGGCCGAATCCGTACGAGCGGTTGTCGGCGACCGTGCCCGCGTCCTCACCGGCGACGACCGAAGCCGGGTGGACCCCTCCTACGAACGGGACGCGGAGGCCCTGGTCACGGTCAACTCCCTGCTCGGTACGGCCGCCGGGGTCACCGTCTTCGTGTCCGTCTTCGTGACCGCGTCGACCTTCGCCTTCGTGGTCGCCCTGCGCAGACGGGAGTTCGGGCTGCTGCGGCTGGCGGGCGCGACGCCGGGGCAGGTGCGGCGACTGCTGCTCGGGGAGGCGCTGGCTGTCGGGTGCGTGGCGTCGGCGGCGGGCTGCGCGCTCGGGGCGTGGGGAGCGCCCTGGCTGGTACGGGAACTGGTGGCGGGCGGGGTGGCGCCCGCGTGGTTCGCGCTCCACGGCTCTGCGGCCTGGCCGTACCACCTTGCCTTCTGGACGGGGGTGTTGGTCGCCTTCGCCGGTGCGTGGACGGCGGCGCGACGAGCGGGCCGGATCACTCCGGTCGCAGCGCTGCGGGAGGCCTCCGTGGACACGGCGGCACTGCCGCGGTCGCGGCGCGTGATCGGCGCCGTACTGCTGACCGGTGGACTCGGCCTGCTGGCCTGGAAGCTGGGCACGGAACCGGCCGAGCTCCTCAAGCGGAAGACGTACACGACCCAGCCCATGCTCCTCATCACGGCCGTGGCCGCGCTGGCGCCCCTGCTCGTCGGTCCGCTCGTACGGCTGATCCGCCTTCCCGGTGCGCTCGGGCGGCTGATCCGTGCGAACGCGGCCGCGTCGGTCCGGCGTACGGCCGCCGTGGCGGCTCCCGTGCTGGTGACGGTCGCGCTGACGGGTTCGCTGCTGGGGTCGGCGGAGAGCGTGGCGGCGGCGAAGGGGGCGGAGGCGCGGGAGCGGACTCGGGCGGACTTCGTGGTCATGGGTGAGAAGTCGGGGGAGGTGGAGGAAGTGGAGCTGGTACGGGTGGCCGGGGCGACGGTCGCGGGTTCGGCCTCCACGGCGGTGTTCGTGATGGAGGAGGGCAGCGCGCTGATCCGTTCCGAGGCGCGGGCCGTGTCGGACGTGGCGGCGTTCGCGTCGGTGGTGCGGCTGCCGGTGGTCGCCGGGGACGTACGCGATCTCGACGACCGTTCGATCGTCGTGAACGAGGAGTGGGAGCGGCACGAGGTGGGTGAGCGGGTGCCGGTGTGGCTCGGGGACGGGCGGCCGGCGCGGCTGCGGATCGTCGCCGTGCTCGCCCGGGGGACGGGGGACAACGGGGTGTACGTGACGGCGGCGAACGCGGGCGGGGCGGTGGTGGACCGGCTTGAGGTGCGGATGACGGAGGGGGAGGACCGGGAGGAAGCGGAGGACCGGGAGGACCGGGAGGCGATGGCTGAAGCCCTCCGGGCCTCCGGCGCGACCGTGACCGTGCGCACGGCGGACGAGTGGCTGGCGGCCACCCGGCCGGGCGCCGGGGCGCCGACACGGCTCGGGGTGTGGGTCGTGCTGGGCATCGCCCTTGTGTATACGGCGATTTCACTCGCGGGGACGTTGGCGATGGCGACGTCGGTGCGGGGTGCGGAGGTACGGGCGCTGCGGCTGGCGGGGGCCACTCGGGGGCAGGTGCTGGGCGTTGTCGTCGGGGAGGCGCTGGTGGCGGTCGGGGTGGGGGCAGGGCTGGGGCTGGCCGTCACCCTGGTGAACCTCGGGGGATTGGGGGGCGCGTTGGGGCTGTTGGGGGCACCGGTGGGGGTGGAGGTGCCTTGGGGGGCGCTCGGGGGTTGCGTGGGGGCGTGTGCGGTGGTCGCTGGGGTGGTGGCGGGGGTTGCGGGAGTCGCGGTGCGGGCGGGGGTGGGAGGCGAGTAGCGAGTAGCGCGCGGCGACGTGCGGGTAGGGATGGGGGTCGGGTGAGGCGCCCCGTCTCCCCGACTCCCGTCTCACTCACCGAAATTCGGTCGACGCTCCTCCCCGCCACGCCAAGCATGGCCCTCATGGTGGACACATCCCTGTACGCAGCGTTTCTGGTCGCGGCCTTCGCCCTGTGTGTCACTCCGGGGCCGGACATGATGTTCATCGTGGCTGTGGGCGGTCGCGGGGGCCCGGCCGCGGGGGTGACGGCCGCGGCGGGTGTGGCGAGCGCGATGCTGGTGCACACAGCCGCCGCCGCGGTCGGTCTTTCGGCGCTGTTCACGGCGTTGCCGGTGCTCTACTACGTACTGCGGTGGCTGGGGGCCGCGTATCTGCTCTACCTCGCGGTGAAGGCGTTCCGGGACCGGTCGGTGCCCGGCGAGAGCGGCGACGGCGGCGGTACGGGGATGAGGCGGGCCTTCTGGCAGGGCGCCGTGACGAATCTGCTCAACCCCAAGGTGATCCTCTTCAACGTGGCGTTCCTGCCCCAGTTCGTGGACCCGTCGCTGGGACACGTCCCGGGCCAGCTCCTTCTGCTCGGGGTCACGCTGGTGGTGATGGGCTTCCTGTGGGACGGCACGGTGGGCCTGCTCTCGGGGCGCCTCTCGCTGGTGCTGCGCCGCAGTCGGCGGGTGACCCGGGCGCTGAACGTCTTCACCGGGACGGTGTTCACGGGGCTGGCGGTGCGGTTGGCGGTGACGTCGCCGAAGTAGCAGTCAGAACCCCGGAAGTGTCAACTCGCGGTTGACGCACCAGAGGTCGTCAACCTACAGTTGACACATGACGACGAACCCCTCGATCACCACATCCGTGCGCCTCGACGACCTCATCGAGGCCATCAAGAAGGTTCACCCGGAGCCGCTCGACCAGCTCCAGGACGCCGTGATCGCCGCGGACCACCTCGATGACGTGGCCGACCACCTGATCGGTCACTTCGTCGATCAGGCCCGGCGTTCGGGCGCGTCGTGGACCGAGATCGGCAAGAGCATGGGGGTCACCCGGCAGGCCGCCCAGAAGCGCTTCGTCCCCAAGGCCGAGGCGGACCTCGACCCCAGCCAGGGCTTCAGCCGCTACACCCCGCGCGCCCGCAACGTGGTCACGGCCGCGCACAACGAGGCCAAGGCGGCGGGCAACGCCGAGGGCATTCCCGCCCACCTCGTCCTGGGCCTCCTCAGCGAGCCCGAGGGGCTCGGGGCGAAGGCGATCACCGCGCAGGGGGTGACCCTCGACGCCGTACGCTCCGCCGCGACGGCCGCGCTGCCTCCGGCCTCCGACTCGGCGCCCGAGCTCGTCCCCTACGGCGCCGACGCCAAGAAGACCCTCGAACTCACCTTCCGCGAGGCCCTCCGCCTCGGCCACAACTACATCGGCACCGAGCACATTCTTCTCGCCCTCCTGGAGTTCGAGAACGGGGACGGGGTGCTGAGCGGGCTGGGTGTGCGGAAGGACCTGGTGGAGGAGAACGTGCTGGAGACGTTGCGGGCGATCAGGGTCTTCAAGGAGGAGACCGGGGACGCCTGAGCGGGCCGGTTGCCTCGCCCCCGCTCCTCACCGCACACTCCGGACGGGCTGAGAATCCAAGCCCCGGCCGCGCGAATTCAGCCCCTCCGGCGTTTGAGGAGCGGGGTCCGGGGCGGAGCCCCAGGGGATGGGAACGGGTAGGGGCGGCGGGGGCGAAAACACCCCGCGCTCAGCCCCGCGCAGCCCCACTGTCACACCCCCCTGCCAGACTCCCCCCATGACCGACCGCTGGGCCCTCGCCCCGGCCGAGGAAGGTGGCGTGGACGTCGCCCCCCTCGGCCCCGACGGGCTGCCCGCAGGGCCGGTCGAGAGGGAGCCGGACCTGGTCACGGCCGTGCGGAGCCGACCGCAGGTCACCCGGTGGGTCTGGCGCACGACCGCAGAGGTGTACCCGCAGCTGCTCGCCACGGGCGTGCACGTAGAGCGCTGCTACGACATCGAGGTCGCCGAGACCTTGCTGCTCGGCCACGAGGGCCGGCTCGGAGAGCCCCGCTCGGCGGCCGCCGCCCTCGCCCGCCTCCACGGCGCCCCCGTACCCCCCGACCCGCCCCAGCGCTCCGCCGAACCCACCACCCAGTCGTCGCTCTTCGAACCCCGCCCGGTCCACGTCCCCCTCACCGACCTCATCGAGGTGTACGCGGACCAGCAGAGACGACACGACACCACCGCCCACCCCGACCGCATGCGCCTCCTCACGGCCGCCGAGTCCGCCGGCACCCTGGTCGCCGCCGAGATGAACAGGGCGGGCCTCCCCTGGAGCGCCGACGTCCACCGCCGCGTGCTGCACGAACTGCTCGGCGAGCGCTACGCGGGCGGCGGCGAGCCCCGCCGTCTCGCCGAGCTGGCCGACGAGGTCTCCCACGCCTTCGGCCACCGCGTCCGCCCCGACCTGCCCGCGGAGGTCGTCAAGGCCTTCGCCAAGGCCGGCATCAGGATCAGATCGACCCGCCGATGGGAGATCGAGACCGTCGACCACCCCGCCGTCGAACCCCTCCTGGAGTACAAGAAGCTCTACCGCATCTGGGTCGCCCACGGCTGGTCCTGGCTCCAGGACTGGGTCCGGGACGGCCGCTTCCGGCCCGAGTTCCTCGCGGGCGGCACGGTCACCGGCCGCTGGGTCACGAACGGCGGCGGCGCGCTCCAGATCCCCAAGGTCGTCCGCCGCGCCTGCGTCGCCGACCCCGGCTGGCGGCTCGTCGTGGCCGACGCCGACCAGATGGAGCCACGGGTACTCGCCGCCGTCTCCCGCGACCCGGGCCTCATGGAGGTCGCGGGCCGGGAGAGCGATCTGTACCAGTCCGTCTCCGACCGCGCGTTCTCCGGCGACCGGGAGCAGGCGAAACTCGCCGTACTGGGCGCGGTCTACGGCCAGACGTCCGGCGACGGCCTGAAGAACCTCGCCGCCCTCCGCCGCCGCTTCCCCAGGGCCGTCGCGTACGTCGACGACGCGGCCCGCGCGGGCGAGGAGGGCAGGCTCGTACGGACGTGGCTGGGCCGTACGTGCCCACCGGCGGCCGGAGCCTCCGAGTCCGCAGCCGAGGAGGCAGGCATCCCGCAGTCCCAGGACGACACCACCGACACCACCGACAGCCCCGGCACGAGCCCGGCCCAGGAGTGGACCCCGGGCTACGCCTCCACCAACTCCCGCGCCCGAGGCCGCTTCGCCCGCAACTTCGTGGTCCAGGGCAGCGCCGCCGACTGGGCCCTGCTGCTCCTCGCCGCCCTCCGCCGCGCCCTCGCGGGCATGGCCGCCGAGCTGGTCTTCTTCCAGCACGACGAGGTGATCGTCCACTGCCCGGCGGAGGAGGCGGACGCGGTGGTCGCCGCCATCGGGGAAGCGTCGGAGCTCGCGGGACGGCTCACGTTCGGACAGACGCCGGTGCGGTTCCCGTTCACGACGGCGGTGGTGGAGTGCTATGCCGACGCGAAGTGATCACTCAGCGCCCGAAGTCACCCTTCTCGGCCTCTCAGGCCCGCAACGGATTGGCCCGCACCGCTGCCAGCAGGTACCAGGCGGTCGCCCCCCGTGTGCCGGTACGGGTAGTACCCGAACTGACTCCCCACATTCGCGGTCCCGTCCCCCCGCACGAACCCGTCCGGTTGCGGCACCCCGTCGAAGAACACGTACGGCCCCACGTTGTACGCCTGCCGAAGCCTGCCGTCGTACGCGCTCTCAGCAACGCGCGCTCATTCTGCTGGTGCGCGTGAGGCGGGTCAACGTCCTTGATGGGCCAGGCACCCGAAGCGGTCAGGACTCACCGGGCCAGCCGAGCAACTGCGCCCCGAGGACGGCAACCTGCAACGTGAAGCTCTGCTGCGGGTCGTGCACCGAGTACCCGGTCAGTTCCCGGACCCGGTCGAGACGGTACGTCACTGTTCGTACGCCGACGTGGAGTTCGCGTGCCGCGGCGGTCGCCACCCGGTCCGCCGCGAAGTACGCCGACAGGGTGTCCAGGAGTGTGCCGGGGCCGGTGCGGGCCTTGCGTATGGGTTCGAGGACGACCTCGACCAGGTCGGCGAGCGCTGTTCTGTCCCGTATCAGCACCTGGTAGACGAGGAGGTCGGACGCCCGGTGCACCTGGCCGGGCAGTTGGAGGCGCTGGCCGATGTGCAGGGCCTGCCGGGCCTGCTCGAAGGAGCGGACGGCACCGCCGGGCCCGCGCTGCGGGCGTCCGATGCCGATCCGCCAGGCGCCGTCGGGCCTCAGGCTCTCCATGACGCGCGCGACGAACTCCTGCACCGTGCCGTGCACATCGGGCACGATGCACACCAGCAGGGCGTCCTTGGTCGTCACGAGCACGTCCCTACTCGCCGGGCCGAGGCCGACGATGGACTCCACCTGACGGGTCATCGGGCCGCCGTCGACGAACGGCTGCGGGCCCGCCGCGACGATCACCACATAGCTGCCGACGAGCCGCAGGCCGTACCGTTCGGCGCGTCCCACCAGGGTCTCCACGTTGCGCCCGTCGAGGAGGTCGTCGACGAACTCACGCCGGAACGACTCCTCTTGGCGCAACGACCAGCGCTGGGCCTCCTCATACCCCTCCGCCACAGCCGTGATCGTCGCGTCGGCGGCACGGAAGACGGCCTCGCCGATCCGGCGCATCGCGTCCGCGCCCGCGGCCTCCCGCACCCCGGGCAGCGAGGGCCAGGCGAGCCATGTCGCGCTCAGGTAGAGGTCGACGACACCACGCATGGGCACGTTGCGCTCGGCCGCCCGGGCACCGATGTCGCGCCGACGGCGGAGTTCGTCAGGGCCGAGCCGTCCTCCCGTGCTGACCTTCGCGAGCACGGTCAGATATCCCTCCAGGAGATCCGCCGGTACGCCGCGCGCCTCGTCGCTCGCCCGTGCGACGAGGTCCGCCACACTGGGCGGCTCCGCACCGGTGAAGTCCGACGGCGTCCCCCATGTCATGGCGAGCTCGATCTCCTTCTTGTGTGGCGGCACACCGGACAGCTTGCTATGCCACGCGTAGAACCACTAGCGGAACCACTAGCGGATGTACGGGGAGAGCGACGCTTCCGGCGTCGCGAAGCCTTTCTTGCCGGTCGTCGGCAAAGATTGCGGGCAGCTGATTGTTCACGCCGAACGTTGGACATGTTCACGAAGTAGCAGATAATCATCGTGGTGATCGAGTTGCCCGTACGACGTTCTCGATGACGGGAGACACGCATGCATGCCGCCGATGTCATCGAGACGTTGCCGACCGCGCTCCCGGACGACGACGTCCTGTCCGCCGTACAGATGGTCGCCCGGCACGGCCTGCCCGGCCTCGTCGTCGCCGACGAACAAGGAGAGGTGATCGGCTGCATGTCGTCGGTCGACCTGCTCCGGGCGGCGCTCCCGCACTATTTCCTGGACGACCCCGGCCTCACCCATGTCATCGACGAGCGGCATGCCGACCGGATAGCCGGGACGCTGGTCGGAACCCGCGTCCGCGACGTGCTCACCTGGGGGCCGCTCCGGATCCCGAGGGTCGGGCCGCAGGCGACGGTCGTCGAACTCGCCGCGCTGATGGTGCGGAGGCAGTGCCCGTTCGCCCTGGTCGAGCGGGAAGAAGGCGGGATACTCGGGATCGTCACCGCCAGCCGTCTGCTCGGGCGGCTGGCCACCGCCGCCGAAAGCGCATCCGCCGAAGGCGCGTCCGGGGGTGCGTCCTGATGACCAGGGATGTGCACCCCACGCGGTGGCCGTCGCGCGAATTCGCGGGCGGCCTTCCCGGCCGGTACACCCGGTACACACCGGTGGTTCCGGCTTCCGGACCACCCCCTGGGGCGTACGGCCCGCCGCCCGTCGGCTCCCGGTTCGCCGCGACGGTCCGGGCGCCCGGGCTCCGCGTGGCCCAACGGGCCGCCGCCCGGCGCGTGACGGCCGGGCCCACCCAGCAGATCACCGTCCACGGCACCCGGCAGATCACCGTCCTCGGCACCCGGCCGACCGGCCGGCGCGACCGCGAGGGAGCCGTGTGAGCCTGCTCGACCGTGACTCCACCCGCGCCGCGAGCGCGAGACAGCAACCCCGGCGCAAGACCACCATGCAATTCCTACGGATCGCCCCGTTCCCCGTCGTGTTCTGGCTGCTGCTCTCCGGGCACTTCGAGCCGCTGCTGCTGGCGCTCGGCGCGGTCTCGGTCGCCGTGGTCTGCTGGCTGACGCGGCGGGCCGGTCTGGACCACCAGAGCGTGACGCTGTCGTTCGCCCTGCGCCTGCCGCGGTACTTCCTGTGGCTGAGCGGGCAGGTTCTCCTCTCGACGTACACGGTGATGCGGAAGGTCTGGTCACCGCGGCCGGCTCTGCGGCCCGTCGTGGAGTCGACTCCGGCGGCGCACCTGCCGGAGCTGTCGCAGGTGGTCTACGCGAACTCGATCACGCTGACCCCGGGCACGCTGTCACTGGACGTCGACGAGGACGCCATCAAGGTGCACAGCCTGGAACGGGCCGGCGTCGACGAACTCCGCGAGGGAGTCATGCTGAGCCGGGTGCGGCAGACGGAGGCACAACGATGATCTTCGCCGTCATGGCGGCGTTGCTGGTCACCATGGTGCTCACACTGCTGCGCGCGTTCATGGGCCCCGGCCTCTACAACCGCATCCTCGCGATCAACACGTTCGGCACCAAGACCGTGCTGTTCGTCGCGGTGGCCGGTTTCCTCTTCGGCCGTCCCGAGTTCCTGGACATCGGGATCCTCTACGCACTGGTCAACTTCGTCGCCACCGTCGCGGTGCTGCGCCTGACCCACTATCAGGAACTGCTGAGCGAGGCAAAGGGGGGCGAACGAGGGTGAGCGTCCTCGACATACTCAGTGGCGTGCTGCTGGCCGCCGGTGCCCTGGCCGTGCTCTCCGGCGGGGTCGGCCTGCTGCGCTTCCCGGACTTCTACACCCGTATCCACGCCGCCGGCATCACCGACTCCGCCGGTGCCGGGCTGATCCTGCTGGGCCTGCTGCTGCGGGTGGACGCCTGGAGCACCGCGGTCCGCCTGCTGATCATTCTGCTGTTCCTGTGGCTGACCAGTCCCACCGCGACGCATATTCTGGCGCACGCCGCGCGACGCGACGGCGTACCCATGTGGCAGGAGGGTGACCGGCGCCAGTGACGACGACGTTCACCTTGATCAACGTAGCGCTTCTCGCCATTCTCATGGCGACCGCCGTGACCATCACACGGCTGCGCGCGCTCTACGAGGCCACGATGCTGGCGGCGCTGTTCAGCCTGGTCACCGCGAGCCTCTTCGTCCTCCTCGACGCCGTGGACGTGGCGTTCACCGAAGCCGCCGTAGGCGTCGGCATCAGCACCGTGCTGATCCTCGGCGTACTCGCGCTCACCCGCTCCCGGGAGGCCGTCACACCGCGTCGGCGGCGCCTGCCCGGCGCGGTCGCCGTGCTGCTGACCGGCGGCATGCTCGTCTACGCCAGTCTCGACCTGCCCGAGTTCGGCGCCGCCGACAGCCCCGTGCAACGCCACCCCCTCACCGACGTGTACCTGCACCAGTCCCAGGAGGACATCGGCATCCCCAACACCGTCACCTCGGTGCTGGCCAGCTACCGAGGGCTCGACACCCTGGGAGAGCTGGTCGTCGTCTTCACCGCGGGCCTCGCCGTACTGTCGCTGCTCGGCCCGCTGGCGGGGCCGGAGCGGACCCGGCCGACCGCGGACTTCCACCTCGCCGACTACCGCGTCATCCGCGTCGTCAGCGGCGCGCTCATGCCGTTCATCCTGCTGTTCGCGCTCTATGTGCTCTTCCACGGCGACTACGGCGCCGGTGGCGGCTTCCAGGCCGGCGTGATCTTCGCGTCCGGCTTCGTGCTCTACGGTCTGGTGTTCGGGCTGGACCGGGCGCAGCGCGTGGTGCCGCGTGCCGCACTGTGGTTCCTGGTCTCCCTCGGCCTGCTGCTCTACATCGGGCTCGGCGTGACCACCATGCTACTCGGCGGCTCCTTCCTGGACTATGACGTCCTCGCCCCGGGCCACCCCGAGACCGGGCAGCACCTCGGGATTCTGGTCGTGGAGACAGCCATCGGCATCACCGTCGCGTCGGTCATGACGACGATCTTCTTCGGCTTCGCGGGCCGGGGGGTGTCCCGGTGATCGCGTCCCACTACGTCTACTGGACGTTCTTCGCCCTGATGCTGATAGGGCTCTACGTCGTCATCAGCCACGGCAACCTGCTGAAGAAACTGATCGGCCTCACCCTCTTCCAGGTCGGGGTCTTCCTCTTCTACATCGGCCTCGGCAAGAGGGATGGGGGCAGTGCGCCGATCATCTCGGACGACGTCGAGGTCTACTCGCACCCGCTGCCACAGGTGCTGATCCTCACCGCCATCGTGGTCGGCGTCGCCACTCTCGCCGTGGGGCTGGCCCTGGCCGTACGCATCTTCGAGGCATACGGAACCGTCGAGGAGGACGAGGTACTCAAACACGACAGCACCGACGGCACCGATCGCATCGACAGCGCCGACCGTGCTGACCGCGCCGACCGCGCCTCCGGGCAGGACGGCCACCATGCCGCCGAGTACGACGACGACCGCGCCCCCGAGTACGACGGCGACCGTGCCGCCGGGCAGGACGGTGGCGGCTCATGACGGATCACCTGCCGGTGCTTCAGGTGGCGGTCCCGCTGCTGTGTGCGCCGCTGTGCGTACTGCTGCGGTCCCGGATCGTGGCGTGGCTGCTGTTCCTCGTCGCCGCCCTGGCCTCGCTGACCTGTGCCGTCCTGCTGGCCGAGCGCGTGGACCGGACCGGCGCGCTGCGGTACGCGATGGGCGACTGGCAGGCGCCGTACGGCATCGAGTTCGTGGTGAACGGCTTCAACACCCCCGTGCTGCTGCTGGTCTCGCTGAGCGCCGCGGTCGTCGCCGTCTACAGCCGGCGCAGTGTCGAGGCCGAGCTCGACGCCAGGCGCGCCCCGCTGCTCTATGCCTGCCTGTGTCTCACCCTGGCCGGGCTGCTGGGCCTGGCGATCACCGGGGACGTGTTCAACGCGTTCGTGTTCCTGGAGATCAGCTCGTTGTCGACGTACACGATGATCGCCATGGGGCGTCGTCGGCAGGCGCTGCTGGCCAGTTTCCGCTACCTGGTGATCGGCACCATCGGGGCGACATTCGTGCTGATCGGCATCGGCCTGGCCTACGCGGTCACCGGCACCCTGAACATGGCCGACCTGGCGCAGCGGCTGACCGGCAGCCACGACAACCGCGCGCTGCAGGCCGCCGTGGTCTTCGTCTTCGTCGGTCTCGCGGTCAAGATGGCCGTCTTCCCGCTGCACGCCTGGCTGCCCGCGGCGTACGGGGAGGCGCCGTCCGTCGTGAGCACGTTCGTCGCCGCCACGGGAACCAAGGTCGCGATCTACGTGTTCTGCCGGTTCGCGTTCACCGTGTTCGGCGCGTCGCTGGTGTTCGGGGCCATGCCCGTCGACCGGATCGGCCTGATCCTGGCCGTCCTGGGGATCCTGGCGGGCTCAGCCGCCGCGTGCTTCCAGAACGACCTCCGGTATGTGCTGGCCTGGTCCAGCGTCGCGCAGGTCGGCTACATCGTGGCCGGAGTCAGCCTGGCCACCACGGCCGGTGTCTCCGCCGCGTATCTGCACATGATCATGCATTCGGTGACCAAGGCCGCCCTGTTCGCGACGGCCGGGCTGCTGTTGCTGCGGCTCGGCTCGGTCCAGCTTTCGGCGCTGGCCGGGATCGGGCGCCGGATGCCCTGGACGTTCGCCGCGTTCGCGGTGGCCGGCCTCGGCCTGGTCGGGGTGCCGCCGACCGCGGGCTTCGTCAGCAAGTGGGCGCTGGTGACAGCGCTGGTCGAGAAGGGCCAGTGGCCCGTGCTCGTGGCCATGCTGGCCGGCTCGCTGCTCGCCCTGGTCTACATCGGCCGCGTCGTCGAGGTCGCGTGGTTCCGCGAACCGCCCGACGGGGTCGAACCGCTGCGCCCACCGGCGTCGATGGTCGCCGCCATCTGGTTCTTCGTCCTGCTGTCGCTCTACTTCGGGATCGACGCGTCCCTGCCTGCCCATCTCGCCGACGCCGCGGCGGAAGCGCTGCTCGGAAAGGGGGGTGGCTGAGATGGTCACCGCCTGGACCTCCCCCGACCGGGCCGCCGCCCTTCCGACCGTGGTGGCCCTTCCGCTGCTGGCCTGCGGTGCCGTACTGCTTCTGCGGCGCCGGCCCCTCGCACGCGAGGCCGCTTCGGTCGCCTTCGGCCTCGCGCTGGCGGGCGCCGTGCTCTCGCTGTGGCCCGTGGCCGAACGCGGGCTGCGCTTCGAGCTGTGGACGTGGCTGCCCGGCCTGTCGCTGGAGTTCGCACTCGAACCGCTGGGCCTGCTGTTCGCCTCGGTCGCCGCCGTGCTCTGGCCGGTGACCACGGTCTACGCCGCCGGGTACCTGCGCGCCGCGCGGGAGCCCGCCCTGGACAGGTTCTTCGCCTTCTTCGCGCTGACCATCGCGTCCGCGATGTGGATCGCGCTCTCGGCCAACCTGGTCACCCTGCTCATCGGCTACGAGCTGATGACCCTGGCGACCTGGCCCCTGGTGGCCCACCACGGCGACAAGCAGGCCCGGCGCGGGGCACGCACGTATGTGGTGATGCTGCTGGTCACCTCCATCGGACTGCTGCTGCCCGCGATCATCTGGACCTGGGTCCTGGCCGGCACCACCGACTTCCGGCTCGGCGGCATCCTGGCCGGCCAGGCCGGATCGGGGGTGCTCACCCTGCTCTTCGCGCTCTACCTGTTCGGCATCGGCAAGGCGGCGCTGATGCCGGTGCACCGCTGGCTGCCCGCGGCCATGGTGGCCCCCGCCCCGGTGTCGGCGCTGCTGCACGCGGTCGCTGTGGTCAAGGCCGGGGTGTTCACGGTCCTCAAGGTCACCGTGTACGTGTTCGGCCTGGACACCTTGCGCGAGAGCGGTGCCGCGGAGCCGATGAAGTGGGCGGCCTCGTTCACGCTGATCGCCGCCGCGATCGTGGCGATACGGTCGGACAACCTCAAGCGCCGGCTGGCCTACTCGACGGTCAGCCAGCTCGCCTACATCGTGCTGGCCGCGACGCTGGCCCACGAGGTCGCCGCCGCCGGAGGCGCCCTGCACATGGTCACCCACGCGGTCGGCAAGATCACCCTGTTCCTGTGCGCGGGCGCCATCGCCATCACGGCCGGGAAGACCCGCGTCAGTGAGCTCGACGGGCTCGGCCGCACCATGCCGTGGACCTTCGCGGCGTTCCTGACGGCCACGGTCTCGATCATCGGCCTGCCTCCGACGGGCGGCACCTGGAGCAAGTGGCTGATGCTCCTCGGCTCGGCCGAGGCGGACCAGGTCGTGCCGCTCGTGGTGCTGCTCGTCGGCTCGCTGCTCGCCGTGGCCTATCTGATGCCGATCGCGGTGCGCGCGTTCCTGCGGCCGCCGGCCGACCTGCCGGCGCACGGTGAGGCACCGCTCGTGATGACCGGGCCGCTGACCCTGACCGCGCTCGGCTGCGTCGCGCTGTTCTTCGGTGCGGACGCCGTGCTCGAACCACTGGCCAGGACCCTGGAGCTGCCGTGAGCGACGACCACCGCCCGGCCGACGGCCACCGCCCGGCCGATGACGCTCGCCCGGCCGATGGCGACCGCCGGCTCGACGACCGCCACCGGGTCGATGACGACCGCCGCTGGCTGGACGAGCCGCGCAACGTGACCCTCATCGTGTACGGCCTGGCCGTGCTGTGCGCGCTGGCGCTGGTGGCCGACTTCTTCTACACCAAGCACCCCCACTTCTCCGTGGAACGGTGGCCCGCGTTCTACGCCGTCTACGGCTTCGTGGGCAGCGTGACCCTCGTCCTCGCGGCCAAGGAGCTGCGGCGGCTGCTGCGTCGCGACGAGGACTACTACGAGCCGCCAGAACAAGACGGCAACGAGCAGGCGCAGCAGGACCGCGACGAGCAGTGGCAAGAGGACGGCAACGAGCAGTCGCAACACGGCCGCAACGAGCAGTCGCAACACGACCACGACGAGCAGTGGCGACACGACCGCGACGAGCCGACGCAACACGACCGCAACGACCTGCCGGAACGGGACCGCGATGATGACTAGCCCCGCTCTGCTGCTGATGCTCGGCGCGGCCGGTGTGGCGTTGCTGCGCGGCCTGCCCCGCCGCGTCCTGATGCTGCTGCTGCCGGTGGCGGGCCTGGTCATGCTGTGGCTGCTGCCCGAGGGCCCCGGCGCCACGTTCGCGCTCTTCGGCCTGGAGCTGACCCCGGTACGGATCGACGCCCTGTCCCGCCTGTTCGCCACCGGCTTCCTGGTCGCCGCGCTGCTGACCTCGATCTACGCCCTGCACCTGCGGGACCCCCTGCAACAGGCGATCATCCCGCTCTACGCCGGTACCGCGGTCGGCGGCGCGCTCGCCGGTGACCTCGTGACCCTGTTCGTGTTCTGGGAGCTCGCCGGCCTGTCGTCGGCCTTCCTGATCTGGGCGGGCCGCACCGAGCGCAGCTACCGCGCGGGCATGCGCTACCTGGTCGCGCAACTGCTCTCCGGGCTGCTGATGCTGGCCGGAATCGCGCTACGGGTCCAAGCCGGCGAGGGGATCGAGTTCGGCTACCTCGGGCTGAGCGGCCCCGGAGACGCCCTGATCCTGCTCGCGGTGGGCATCAAGTGCGCCTTCCCGCTGCTGCACGCCTGGCTGACCGACACCTACCCGGAGGCGACGGTCGTCGGCGCGGTGGCCCTGTCCCCGTTCACTACCAAGCTCGCCGTCTACGTACTGGCGCGCGGCTTCCCGGGCACCGACCTGCTGATCTGGGTCGGCGCGGCCATGACGGTCTTCCCGATCTTCTACGCCGTGATCGAGAACGACCTGCGCCGCGTGCTCGCCTACAGCATGATCAACCAGCTCGGGTTCATGGTCGCGGGGGTCGGCATCGGCGGTGCTCTCGGGGTCAACGGCGCGAGCGCGCACGCCGTGGCGGACATGGTGTTCAAGGGCCTGCTGTTCATGGCCATGGGCGCGGTGCTGATGCGTACGGGCACGGTCAAGGGGTCCGAACTCGGCGGCCTCTACAAGTCCATGCCCCAGACCGCGGCGCTCTGTATGGTCGGCGCGGCGTCCATCTCCGCATTCCCGCTCTTCTCCGGGTTCGCCACCAAGTCGATGATCATGGAGGCAGTCGGCCAGGAGCACCTGACCGTGGTCTGGCTGATGCTCCTCTTCGCCTCGGCCGGCGTGTTCCACCACGCCGGCATCAAGATCCCCTACTTCGCCTTCTTCGCCCACGACCGGGGCTACCGGGTGGCCGAGGCCCCGCTGAACATGCGTGTGGCCATGGCGATGGCCGCGCTGATCTGCGTAGGCATCGGGGTGGCCCCGAACCTCCTGTACGAACTTCTCCCCCACCCCGTGGACTACGCCCCCTACACGACCGCGCACGTGATCAACCAGCTGCAACTGCTGCTGCTCGCCTCGATGGCCTTCACCGTGCTGGTCCGTACCGGGCTCTACCCACCGGAGCTCCGCTCGGTCAACCTCGACACGGACGCGGTCTACCGCCGGGTGCTGCCGTACGGCTGGCGCACCCTGTCCCGCGCCGTCCCCCGGCTGCGCGGCACCCTGGGCCCGCCTCTGCGCCAACGCGGCGGCACCCTGTGGAACGCGACCACCCGCCCGTTGCGTCCGGAGGCGAAACTGGCGACGCCGTGGCCGACCCACCTGATGGTCTGGTGGGCCGTCTTCCTCCTGGGAACCGTGCTCCTGCTGGCGCTGCTGTAGGGCCTGCGATGTGTCTCCGTGAAGTGCCCTCCGTCGCCGGGCCACGGCGTAGGCGTACGTGTCGCGGCTCGCGGCTCGCAGCTGGGATGGGGTTCCGCCCCAAGAGATCACCCATGATGAGCACGCCGAGCGCACAGAGCACGCCGCACCGGGCCGGAAGCGCCCCCGCGCTCCCGGCCCGGCCCCCGTCCCCCCGTGACCCGCCCCCCGTTGCCGACGACGCGGCATGCGTTCCCCCGTTGTAGGACCGCACGCGGCGCCGTCTACTTTGTTTTACGGGCCTCCCTCAGCATGCCGACCACCCCTCCGGATTGTCAATCAGACTTTATGGTCACCGTGCCGCTACCCTCGCCCGTAAACTTCGGTGCACAGTGGAGGCGCGCAGTGAAGGTGTGGCCGCCGAGAGCGACCGGTGATGTCGGCGGTGTCAGCAGCGAGGGGTGATCGGGTGCAGAGCCGGAAACCGGCGAGCGGGCGCACCATCGCCCAGAAGCTCGACCACCTGATCGGCACCGTCCATCCCCCGGACCGGGGCCCGCTCAGCTACATGGAGATCGCCGAGGGGATTCGCACGAAGGCCGGGCCGGACGGCCCGACGGTGTCGCACGCCACGATCCAGAAGATCCGCAAGGGCGAGATCACCGACCCGAAGGTCAGCACCCTCACCGTGATCGCGGGCTTCTTCGGCGTCCCGGTGACCTACTTCTTCGACGACGCGGTGGCCGAGCGGGTCGACGCCAAGCTCGCCCGGATCAAGGAGCGGGTCGAGCTGACCCGGGCCCAGCAGGAGCTGGTGAGGATCCTGGAGGACAGCGACGTACGGGATGTCGCGCTGCGCATGAACGGCCTGTCGGCCGGAAGCATCCAGGCCATCCGCGGTGTGATCGACCAGGCGCGCAGACTGGAGGGGCTGCCGGAGCCGCCGCCCGGCCGCGCGCGGGACACGAAGCCCTGAGGCGGTCCTGCCACGCCCCGAGGTGGTCCTGCCACGATCCCGAGGTGGTCCTGCACCGGTCCTGACGCGTGAGCCGTCCCGAGCCGTCCGCGGCCGGAATGTATCGGTCTGCGGTCCGGCCGACTCGGGGCGACTTGAGCACGTGCACGCCATCACTTAGGCTCACGCGAAAATCCGTTCGCTCCGTTCAGCGGACAACGCTTGGCGGAATGTCGCGGAATGTCATGGGACACCCGAGACTTCCGGTCGGCTCAGGTCTGCCCGGCCAGCGAGGACCGCATGTACTTCACGCGCCGCCGCGCCCGCTGCGAGGCCGTCGCCGACGTGGTCGCCATCCCGCGCCCCTTCGACCTCGACGCCCTGTGCGAGGGCATCGCCGCCCAGCGAGGCCGTCCGTTGCGCCTGGTCCCGCTGGAGGGCGCCCCGAACAGCAGCATGCCCTGCGGGGTCCTGGTGGCCACCGAGAGCGCGGACCTGATCTTCTACGAGCCCGCGACCAGCGCCCTGCACAAGCTCCAGATCGTCCTGCACGAACTCGCCCACCTGCTCCTCGGCCACGGCTCGCCGGACGCCGCCCGGCCCGCGTACGCCACCAGGCTGCTGCCGGACAGCGAGACCAGTGAGTACGGCAGTGAGTACGGCAGTGAGTACGGCAAGGACGGCGAAGACGACGAGGACGACCTCGGGATCGACCTCGACCAGGTGCTGCACATCCTCGGGCGCACCAGCTACAGCGACAACGAGGAGAAGGACGCCGAGCTTCTGGCGACGATCCTCAGTCACCGCATCCTCGACCGCGAGGCCACCACGAACCCCGTGCTGGAACGGCTGGGCGACGCCCTCGGCCATCCCATCCGCACCTCCACAGAAACCCCCAAAACCCCCTGGGACCGCAGATCGTGAGGGCGCGCGTATGACCACCGTGGTACTGGTCCTGCTGTGGATGGTCGCCCTCTGGCGTGCCCCCTCGGCCGTACGGTCGTCGAAGCAGCGCACCCTGTGGATCGCCTTCGCCGCGCTGACGCTCGCCATGACCCTGCGCCATTCGGCCATCATGCACGCCATCGACGGCGGCACCGGCGTCAACAACCTGTCGACCCTGCTGAAGCAGTACCTGGGCATCACGGCGGCGGGCGCGGTTCTGGAGTTCGTCTACGTCATCGCCCGGCCCCACAACCGCACCGGGGTACGGCGACGGATGGCCGCCGCCGGGGCGACCATGGCCGTGCTGACCGTACTGTTCGCCTTCGTACCGCGCCGGACCGAGGCAGAGGACTTCTTCGACCGCAGCGCCGGTTCCGTCCCGGCCACCGCCTACCTGCTCGTCTGGCTCGCCTACCTGGGCACCGCGATGGCCATGGCCACCTGGCTCTTCTGGGGCTCCAGCCGCCACGCGGGCGCGGGCTGGCTGCGCACCGGCCTGCGGCTGCTCGGCGCGGGCACGGCGGTCGGGGTGGCGTACTCACTGTCCCGCGCCGTCTACCTCGTACTGCGCCTCGCCGAGGTGGCCGGGCCCGGCAGCGACGCGGACGCGAGCACGGTCACCGACGCGATGAAGCACGCCGCCATCGGCCTGATACTCGTCGGCAGCTCCGTCCCGGCCGTCGGAGTGGCCTGGCGGGCGGCCCGGCACTGGCGGTACCTGCGCGCGCTGCACCCCCTGTGGCAGGACCTGACCGAGGCCGTCCCCGAGGTCGTGCTGGGCGAGGAGTTGCGCCGCCGGGAACTGCGGATGCGGCTGCACCGCCGAGTCGTGGAGATCCGCGACGGGATCCTCGCCCTCCAGCCGTACGTCTCCGCCGCCCAGCGGGACGCCGCCGAAGCCGCCGCGTCCACTGCCCGACGGGACCTCGCGGAGGCCTGCTGGATCGAGACCGCCCGCCACGCCAAGCTCGCGGGCCGCGCCCCCGACGAAGCCGTCCAGCGCCGGGACACCGGCTCCGCCGACGATGACACCGCCCTCGGCCTCGACCTCGACCTCGAAGCCGAGGCCCAATGGCTACGGCGGATCGAGGACGCCCGGGCCGACGACACCGTACGGGACTTCGTCCGCACCCACGGCACGCACGCCCCCGGCCCACCCGACCCCGGCTCGCACGACCCCAGTCCACGCGATCCCATCTCCCGCGACCCCAGCCCGCACGACAGCCGCCCCTCCGCCCAGGAGAAAGCCCCCCAGTGACCAGCACCGAAACCGCCGTTTCCGCCGCTCGGCCGGAGTCCCGCACCGCCCGCCTCGTCACCGACTGGTTCGAGCCGAAGAACTGGATCCTCGTCGTCACCCTGCTCATCGGCTGGCACGCCGGCGAACTGACCGGGGTCGGCTGGGGGTTGTTCGGCGCGCTGTTCGCAGCCGTCATCCCGGTGCTCTTCATCAAGCTCGGCATCCGGCGCGGCACCTGGGCCGACCGTCACCTCGGCGTGCGGCAACAGCGGCTCGTGGTCATGGTCTTCATCATCTGCTCGGTCACGACCGGCACCCTGCTGATGAGCCTCCTGGACGCCCCGTCGGCCATGGTCGCCCTCATCGCGGCGATGGTCACCACCCTGGTCATCCTCATGACCATCACCTTCGCCTGGAAGATCTCCGTCCACGCCGCCGTCTCCTCCGGCAGCGTCACCATCCTCGCCCTCGACTACGGCCCCTGGCTGCTGGCCGCCTACCCCCTGGTCGCCCTGATCGGCTGGTCCCGCATCGCCCTGCGCGACCACACCCCGGCCCAGGTCGTGGCGGGGGCGCTGCTGGGCGGGGTGGTGGCGGGGGTGACGTTCGAGCTACTGCGGTGATGGAGAGACGACTACGCCGCCCGTGAACCCGTAGGCCTTGCACCCCTCCCTGGGAAGACTCACCTGCGAGCAGGAGAGTCGATGCTGCAGAACAGCTTCAGAACAAGGGAGCAGCCCATGGCGCCGCGAGCGGCATACGACGAGATCGCAGACTGGTACGAGGAGGAGTTCCTCGGCGGACAGCGAGCAGGGGCTGCGCGAGAGGCCGGCAACCCCCTGAACCTCGGCCGCATCCTCCGCGACCTCCTCGGCGAGGGCAGCGGCACCTGCCTGGAGATCGGCTGCGGCACCGGCGTACACGCCGCGGGCGTCCGGGAACTGGGCTGGACTCCCGTCGGCGTCGACCTGTCCTCCGGGATGCTGCGGCACGCCCGCGGCCGCCTACCCGTCGCTCTGGCCGATGCCGGGCGCCTGCCGCTCCGGGACGGCTCCGTTGCGGCCGTCATCGCCATGATGGTCCACACCGACATGCCCAAGTACCCGGCGGTACTACAAGAGGTGACCCGCGTACTGCGCCCCGGCGGAGTGTTCGTACACGTCGGCGTCCACCCCTGCTTCTGCGGCGGCTTCGCCTACCGCCACGACCCCGACGCGGTGGTGATCCGCCCGGGCTACCTCGACGGTCACTGGACCAAGGCGTCCTGGACGGACCAGGGGGTACGCGACAAGGTCGGCGCCACCCACCATCCACTCCCCGAACTACTGCACGCGGTCCTCGACGCCGGCCTGACATTCGAGAGGTTCACCGAGGCCGGCACACCCACCCCGATCGCGCTGGCCGTCCGGGCACGGAGACTGAGCACCGGACTCGCAGAGCCCCTCCGCCGCACACTGAACTGAGCCACGCATCCGGACACTTCAGCAGCGCCAACTGTTGGACCAGATGCTTTTCGTGTTGTAGCTATACCCCGAACCCTTGGCCAGAGAAATTCTGGATCCGGAGTAGTTCCGGCGTTCCCACAGATCAGCTGTGCATCTGACTGCGTTGTTGTAAGCCGAAGACACACATGTCGGCAAACCGCCAGGACAGGCAGGCGAGTGCAAGGTTGACCAGTCCGAGACCGGCCTCGGTTCTGTTATCAGGACCCGCTCCCCTTTGAAATTGGTCGCCGTCCAGAGACAGAGATTTCCCACGGGGCAGCTTGCTGCCGCGACGGCTTCCGTACTGGCCTCAGATGTCCCGGTCAGACCGCCCAGCGGCAGGAACACCCCCGCCGCAACGGCAAGTAGCCGCTTCGTCGCCTTCTTCAACTGGACCCCTCCTCCAAGCCGGCTCAAACGCACGGGGCGAGATCTGGTTCCGCGCCCCTCGTGCCTCAATCGGTCAACTGCCGCGCTTTCGTAACCGCGACTTCCCATACCTTGGTGAGTTGCCGGAGGCCCCGTTTGTCGGCGGCGGACAGAGATTCCGCGTACTGTTTTCTGAGCGACAGAACGGTGGCCGAGATGCGGATCCTCTGGGCACAGGTTCCGTCAGCCGTCGCCACGTCGATCTCCCGCTGCCGCATTGCCCGGGTCGCGCCGCGCTCGCCGTACTCGCCTTTGAGTTTCTGGTACGCGTCATCGGGGTCTTTGTAGGAATATCCCTTTCCGCCCATGCACTCCTTCCAGCTCCGCATGACAGCCGAATACCCCGGGTCTTCCATCACGCGGTCCGTGAGCGAGTTGTTGAGGGCCTGCGGGACATGCTCGGCGGCCGCCCATTCGTCCAGACTCCCATACAGTTTCTCGCGGCTCGCCGCCTCACACCCTTTTCCCGAGAAGGTAATCGCCTGACCATCCGGGAGCCGCATCTCGCGACGGTCAGAATTTCCGCCACGCAGTGCATACAGGTATTCCGCCGCCTCCGCTTCGGGTAACTGGGCCACATACGCATCATTCTCCAGCCCCGAGGCCGGGGGATCGCCCTCCTCTCCCATCTCCTCAGTCTCCGGTGAATCGGAGTACTGTACATAGAGGCCGTACCCCTGGCCACGTCGCTCATCCATGCCGATCAGCTGGTCCTCGTAGGACTCGGAGACCGCATCGGATTTCCCGGCCTTGTACGGGAACCCCTTGTCCGCCATGCACACTGTGATGAGTTCCGATTCCGCTCGAAAGAGCGCACGCTCACCTTGGATAAAGGAGCCGGACCGGGTGAGCAGATCAAGCTCGGATTCAGTGAGGCCGGAGCCCTTTCCTTCATCGTCCGCGGCATCCGGCCCGGACACCCCGCACCCCGCGAGAGCAAGGAATCCCACTACCACGCAGGAGAGCAAACTGCCGCCACTCGGTCTCTGGCCGCGTGCCATCTGAGCGCCCCTCGGTGAATGGTCGGGTTGGCCATGCGGGTGCGCATGGCTGGTGTCCGTGAATCGGCGAGTCACGGACACCAGCCAGTCGCGATCGGCCCGATCAACAGCGCCAACTGTTGGACGATATGGCGTTGTTCATCGTGGAACTCAGATACGTCTGACCTGAACCCCTTCCGAGAGTAAGACTGGCCCCGCCGTAGCTCCGGCCGGTCCACAGCACAGCGCTACAGCTGGTCCCGTTGTTGTAGACCGAAGAGGCGCAGTTCTCCCAGTCGTCTCCCGGACAGCTACTGTGCGGGAAAACAGCCCAGTTCGAGTTGGTCCCGGACAGACGTCCGGGACCGTCCGAGTAACCGGTGTAGTTCCAGAAACAGACGTTCGTCGCCGTGCACCCGGGCGGTGCCGCGGCGACGGCCTTTGCGCTGACGGGTGCCGCAGTCGAGACGTATCCACTGCTGTTTCCCGAATCGCTCGCTGAACTGGCCGTAGCCGTACCGGCCAGACCACCCAGCGGCAGAACCACCACCGCCGCGATGGCGAATAACCGCTTCGTCGCCTTCTTCAACTGATCTTCCCCTCCAGGTTGGCTGATACTCATGCAGGCCGAATCGGGCCACAATGCGCATCAGGGGCTCGATCTGTACGCTCCACCATTGCGCAGAAGTTCTCACAGAGCAATGCTGTTGCGGCTGACCGCAAAAGCTCAGCTCATCGGGGGAGAACGAGATGCTCCGCATCCACTTCAGTGACGCCGACCTGGCCAGAACCCGGTTATCCGCCGCGCCGGACCCGTTATGGGAGATCGCCGCCAGCCTGCACCGTTTGCAGACACGACAGGGCCGCTGGGCCTATGCCGGGTGGTATCGCACCGTCCGCCACCGACTGCGGGAGAAAGGGCTTGAGCAGGCCCTTCGTACCATACTGCTACCGCTGTTTCCGAGAGCCGCCTATTTTCCGGACTTCCTGACTCCGGTCCAGACGGCTGACGGGCTCGACGCCGGACTGAAGGCCATCCTGGCCACGCCACCACGCCGGGTCCTGGAGGAAATGGCCATCCTCGACCGCGTCGTCGGAGCCCCTTCATGGGCACCACGCTTAGCCGAGTCACGGACTCGCAAAGAACTCGTGCGGATACTGCGCGCCTATCACGAGGCCGCCATCGCCCCGTACGGCGACCAGATGCAGGCCTGCGTCGAGACCGAGCGTGCCACGCGTTGCCGTGGGCTTCTGGACGGGGGTGTCGAGGGCATGCTGGCCGGCCTCAGCCCCACGATGCGCTGGCACCGTCCCGTCCTGCACGTCGACTACCACCCCGCCGTGGACCGGGATCTACGCCTGGACGGTCGGGGGGTGCTCTTCATCCCGTCGTACTTCTGCTGGCAGCGCCCCGTCAGCCTCGCCAACCCCGAGCTCCCGCCGGTCCTGACGTACCCGTTGCTCCATGAGCCGACCGCCCCGCCACCGGACATCCGGGGCCCCCTGGACGACTCCCCCGCAGCCTCCCTGACCGCTCTGCTCGGGCGGACCCGGGCCACCGCCCTGTGTGTCTCGGCGTCCGGGGCCACGACCGGGGAGATCGCGCGGGCTGCGGGGGTGTCCGCGTCATCGGCCAGCAGACACGCCACCGCCCTGCGGGACGCGGGGCTGATCACCAGTAGTCGGCATGCGACGACAGTGCTCCACACCCTCACCCCGGTCGGAGCGTCCGTGCTCCGTGCCTGTACGCGAGTGGCGCCAACGGCTAGCGACGCTTGACGCCCCACTGCAGGACGACGACGCCGCCGCTGACGTTGCGCCAGGCGACCTCGGCCCAGGCTGCCCGCTGCAGGCGGCGGGCGAGGGCGCGCGGATCGGGCCAGGCACGGAGGGACTCGGCGACATGGACATACGCGCCCAGACTGGACGATACGGCGGTGGCAACCAGCGGCAGGGCGCGCTCCAGGTACTCGGTGCGGACCAGACTGTGCGGAGACACGGTGCCATGCCGGGTCGGCACCGCCTCCGGCGTCCAGCACTCCATGCTCGCCATCCCCCACCTGCACAGCCTCAACCTCACAGGGCACTAGTCACCGAACAAGCAATCGACTTCGACCGGCACAGTCCGCTGTCCCCCGACGACCGCGGCCACGCGCCGCAGGCACTGAACCAACGCCACGCGAAGGGAAGCAGCACCTGATGTCGCACAACGCCGAACACGCACGGCACCCCCGGGCCGGAAGCCCGGACCCCGCGATGCAGCGCGCCCCGCAGGCACCCCGCACCGAACCCGCGCACGCCTCTCGTGAGCCCGGCACCAACGCCGACGGCCCCGATCGCAAGGCGGGCCCGGAGCTGGTCCCGCAGGGTGAACGGGACAAGCTCACCCTCCGCCTCCAACAGGCTCTGAGCACCTTCGTCGACAGTCCGCGCCAGGCGGTCGAAGAGGGGTCACCGTCTTCGACGACGTCGCCACCCAGTTCACCGACACCCTCACAGAACGACGGCGCGTCCTGCGCGCAAGCTGGCAGGACCAGGACACCGGTGCGCAGACCGAGGAACTACGGATCGCGCTCAGGCAGTACCGGGAGATCACCGAACGGCTGCTGCACATGTCAGCGCCGGCCGGTCGGTGACACCGTCCTCCCCGCAGGAAGCACAGCCGCCGCAGGAAGCCGGTGCGTACACCACACCGGTCGGACTGCGGCGGCTGTGTTCTGGAATCAGGGGGATCCAACCGGTCGCTCGCATCGCAGTCACGCGCACGACTGCCGCGCCAGAAGGCGCACCGGTTGGGGCGGGCAGCTGCGGTCAACGGACATGTCTCACCAACACCCCCGTCACGAAGCCGAGTTCACTTCCCATTACGCCAGACAGGTGGACTCCGGCAGACGGTCGCGCACGGCCGCAGCAGGCCAGTACAGGATGCGCTCACAGAATCTGATCTTGGCAGGCTGCCGACCGGCCCCGCTCCATAACGGTGAACCCGAGGAACCTCAAGGATCACTCCAACCCTGCCCCGGACACCGTGAACGCTGGTCCTGTGGACGTGCGCGTAATTCCCCGGCCTGAAGTTCACGATCTTGCCCCGGGGTACTGCCGACCACATGTGGCATGTGGAGTGGCGGTCCGCCCTCTACCGCCACACGTCAGTGGACCGGGCGTCGGCGCGAGCGCGATACCGAGCGCACGAGCAGGTACAGCACGGCGGCAACGAGGAGCAGCACGCCGGTGGAGAGCAGGTACAGCATGCCGTCCACGACAGTGCCGATGATGATCAGCGCGATGGCAGTGCTGAGAAGAACCGGAAGGGGACCATGGCGCTGCGTCTCATGGGCCTACCAGTAGTGCCGACGTCCGCCGACCGCGTGCCCGACCGCTCCCAGGATCCACAGAATGACTCCGATGACGATCAGAATGATCCCGATGGTCCACAAGATGGCGATGCTGGCCATGTAACCGATGATGAGCAGGATGACCCCGAGAATGATCATGGCGTCCTCCGTTCTCGCACCTACCTCAACTTCAGGGTAGACCCAACCTGTGGCGGTGGCCTGCCGGGCAGAACGGCTCCACCGTGGGGAGAGGAAGTAGATCCCAGGAGCGCGCCATGATCAGCCTCGGACTCGTCATCCTCGTCGCCGCGGTGGTCATCGGTGTCGCCGGAGTTCTCTCCAACAGCGGCAGCGCACACGAATTCACCGGCGGATTCTCCGTCTTCGGTGTCGACGTCACCGGTTCCACCGGCACCCTCTTCCTCTGCGGCATCGTCGTCGGGGCGGCGGCGCTGCTCGGGCTGAGCCTGATCCTGGCCGGTACACGCCGCACCACTCGCCGCCGCACCGCACATCGCGGGCTCAAACCGTCCCGGCGCGGGTCTGCCGCAGCCGAACAGGAACGCGGTGGCCTGACCAACGAACGCGACACCTCCCGCGCGCAGGCGGCGCAGACGGCGCAGGCGGAGAGGAAGGACGCAGGCCCCGCCGACCTGGTCGAACGCCCCGCCACAAGCAGCACCGGTTCCACCGCCGAGCCGCTCCCCGCTGACGATCCCGCAGACGGCCTCGACACGGACCTCGGCCGACCTGCCGGGCACGGTGACGGCGGGTACGCAGAGAGTGAGCGCTCCTCATGGAATGGCTGAGAAGGCTGCCTGTGATCGGAAAGCTGATGCGTACGCACGCCTGGCGGGCGTACGAGCGGCTGGATGCCGTCCGCTGGGCCCGGCTCGCCGCCGCCATCACCTTCACCAGTTTCGTCGCGCTCTTTCCGCTGATCACCGTGGGCGCCGCGATCGGCGCCAAGCTGCTGAGCGACGGCCAGCTCGGGAAACTCCAGGACAAAATCGCCGACCAGGCACCAGGCCTTTCCGACCTGCTGGACCTGGACAGTCTCGTCGCGCATGCCGGATCCGTCGGTCTGATCGCGGGCGCGCTGCTGCTCATGATCGGCATCAACTGGGTCGGCGTCCTGCGCGGGTGCCTGCGCGCGGTGTGGGAGAGGGAGCAGGACCCGGGCAATCCGTTCGTGCTCAAGCTCAAGGACTCCGTGGTGCTGGTCGGCCTCGGCGCGGTCGGACTGGTCGCGATCGGCAGTTCGGTGTTCGCGACCAGTGCCGTCGGCTGGGCCGCCGACAAGGTCGGGATCGAGAACGGGGCGGGACGGGCCCTGCTGTTCTTCGCCGGCCTGGCCATCGCCCTGGTCGTCGACTTCCTGCTGCTGGTCTACCTGCTCACCCGGCTGCCACGGGTACATCCCGGCCGACGTGCGGTCGTGGTCGCCGGGCTGATCGGTGCGGCGGGCTTCGAACTGCTCAAGTGGTTGCTGACCGGCTACCTGCAGGGCGTTGCCGCGAAGAGCATGTACGGCGCCTTCGCCGTACCGGTCGCCGTCGTGCTGTGGATCAACCTCATGGCCAGGCTGCTGCTGTACTGCGCCGCGTGGACAGCGACAGCAACGGGAACAGCGGTGCGGTCCGACGAGACAGCCGAGGGCGAGGGCCCGGAGCCAGCGGGGATCAGCCCCGCAGCCGAGGCCGCATCACAGAGGGCGTCAGCCGGCAGCCGCGCACCAGCGGCTCCGCGCCTTCAGAAGCACGGCCCGTGATCTGAGCGTGGTTCTTCGTGCTCGGGCAGCTGCGTGCGGTTACCGCCTCGGCGACGGTGTCAGGCGACCAGGCCGGGGAGGGCTTCGGAGCCGTCGATGAAGGACAGGGCCACGTCGGACAGGCGCCAGTTGGGGAACATGACGGGTAGACGGTGAGCTGCGGGAGGGGCATGACGCCTCGGTTCGGAAGACCATCCGGAAGCGCACGCGGTGGCGCCGGGAGTCCGGGACGTCCGTACAGCAGCGTAGCCCTCGCGGTGCGGCAGGCGGTCCGAAGCCGCCAGTCTCAGAATGCGGACGGTTTCAAAGCGTGGCGGCGCGCGCATATCCGGTGCCCTGTACGGTACTTGGGCCCACAACGCGAAAGCCGTGGCCCACAGCCGCTCGGGCACTCCGGCCCTGTCGGCGATCCTGGATGCTACTGGTGATCTTCACTGCAGTGCGTGGACCGCGGCTGAGAACACCGGGGGCATCCGGGACGCTGCGGGAACAATGAGGCGGGCGGTGCCAGGACGGCGGCTCGCGGCCAGCAGGGCCCCGGTCAGCAGCCTGTGGCGCCGGGTCAGCCGGGCCCAGGCGCTCTCGTACTCCTCCGGTCGCCCGGCGGCCAGGCAGCGGACGGCTGCCCCGGACGGCGCCCGGCTGCTACTGCCGGTGCCGCTGGTGGCCGCGTCCGCGGTACTGGCGCTGGGGCCCGCCGGACCACCCGGCAGGTGGGGAGTGGCGGCGCTCGCGGTGGCCGTCCTGGTCGCGGTGGCGGGGACGGTGCTAGGACGCCGCTGGGAGCGGGCGGCGTTCGCCGCAGCGGTCGCCGTGGCGGTGGTGGACGTGGCACTGCTGCTGCGCGGCACCGGAATCGCCTGACCCTGCCGCCTCGCCGACCGGCTCACACCGCACACACCCACAAGCGGAAGCGGGAGTCCCCCGACCCCTGCCGCGGCTGCCATCAGCTCGCAAGTTCTGTCCGACATCAACAACCTGAGCACGCCTGGCACATGCCGCTCGCCCGACCGCCGTACACACCGCCTGCCGCACCACTGGTGCACTGACGCGCTCCCCTCGCGCACCCACAAGCAGCCGGAACTGACCAGGCATCAGCCAATCCACGAAAACAGCAAGTCAGGGCACATAAGCACAATCAATCCTATGGATCACCCTCGCCACTGAACCTCTGACCTACGCATCACGTTACGTAGGTCGAATATTGCGCCTCCGCCGGACGAGGCAACACGAACAACAAGAAACCCCAGGTCAGAGACCCGACCTGGGGTTCAAAAAGAGCCGCCTTCGGGATTCGAACCCGAGACCTACGCATTACGAGGGCTTGCAAGATCATGCCAGTGGGTGCCATCACCTGACACGAGATCCTGTTTCGCTTGGTCAGAGACGTGTGACCAAGATCCCGCATGACGCCCAGTCCACCGTGTGCCGCACTGTCCGCTCACGCAATGCTCACGCGCTCGCCGACAGCTCCAGCTCGTGTGCTGGAATGCGGTGAACCCGACGAGGGCTACAGGGCTACCCGAGGATGTCCGCCCGCGGGCGTGCTCAGCCCAGGTGGCGGTGGAGGAAGTCCGCGGTCGTCTGTACGGCCTGCCCTACATGGAGTTCCGCGTCGTACAGGTCGATGTGCTGCTTGCAGTCGAGCCAGCGGATCTCCTTCGGCCCGGTGGCGCGTTCGTACATCACGCGGGCAAGGTCCGGCGAGCAGTAGTCGTCCGTCTCACCGTGCACGATCAGCAGCGGGGTGGCGCCCAGCAGATCGGCGGCGCCCAGCGCGTCGAAGGTCATCAGCGAGTGCAGCGAACCCCGGGTGACCTCGTTGGCCCAGGACGGTGCGGCGCCGCGTTCGGTGCCGTAGTACGCGTACGGCTCCTCGCCGGACATCGCCGCCTCGGCGCCGTCGGGGGCGACCGCGGGAAGCGATTCGTCGTAGCGGTCCAGGAACGAGGCCAGGGCTGTGCGGTAGCTGTCGATGCCCATCCCCTGAGCGAACCGTGCCGGGCTGTTGTAGGCCCCCGCGATCCCGGCCACCGCCCGCACCCTGGGGTCCGTGGCCGCCGCCTTGACCGCGTAGCCGCCGCCCAGGCAGATGCCGACCAGGCCGATGCGGTCCTCGGCCACCTCCGCACGGGCGGCCAGCGCGGCGACGGCGGCCCGCAGATCCGCCAGTTTGCCCTGGCTGTCCTCGTGGCCGCGCCTGCCCTGGCTCGCACCGAAGCCGCGGTGGTCGAAGGCGAGGGTGACGAATCCGGCCTGCGTGAGCCGTTCCGCGTAGGCGCCGGTGACCTGCTCCTTCACCCCGGTGAACGGACCGGTCAGCGCCACCGCCGGGAACGGCCCCGGCCCGTCGGGCAACCGCAGCTGCCCGACCAGTACCAGCCCGTCGCCCGGTCCGTCCACCGTGAGGGTGATCCGCTCCACGACTGTCATTTTTCCGCCCCTTCGGCCAGCTCCCGGGCGACCGCGTCAGCGCCGAGGCCCACCATCCAGGACAGCGCCGCCTGCGGCAAGAACGCCTCCATCAGACCGGTCAGCTCGGCCTTCTGAGCATCCGTCAACGAAGGGCGGCCGTCGGCGATGCGGAGCACCGCCTGGCGGAACATCAGCAGATACCGGCGCTGCGCGGACAGCAGCCCGGTGTCGCCGGGGGCGCCGTGCCCGGGGTGGAGCCGCACCGCGGCCAGCTCCTGCTCCAGCCGGTCCAGCAGCGCCAGCCACGCGCCGGTATGGCCGTCCGCGGTGTAGGGGTGCATCAGGTCACCGAAGGCGAGATCGCCGATGAACGCCGCCCTCTCGGTGCCGGCCTCGACCAGAAGGTAGGAGTCGGCGTGACTCTCCCCCACGCCCAGCTCGTGCAGGGTGATCCGCAGCCCGCCCAGCTCCACGGTGGCCCCGTCGTCCAGGGTCCGCTCCGGTACCCGGTGGCGGTCCGGCCACTCGTCGCCGTACACCGGCTGCCACTGCTCCCGCTTGGGTTCGGCGATCTCCGCGATGGTCTTGGCCACCGACGCGCTCGCGTACACCGGTACGTCGTCGCCGACCGCGTACGGCAGCCCGTTGAAGTGGTCGGGGTGGGCGTGGGTGACGAAGGCCGCGAGGACCGGGCCGCTCAGCGCGGCGGCGTGCTCGGCGATGGTGCGGCCGTCGGTGACCCGCAGCCCGGCGTCGATCAGTACCACGCCGTGCGGGGTCTGCAGCAGATGGGCGTTGGCGAAGATGCCGGACTCGTCCGCAGTATGGGTGTGGATGGCAAGATCGGTCATGAGCCCGACGCTAGAGGCGTGCAACGCCTCCGGGACAGAAGGCACTTGGAAGTGCCCTTCCACGGAAGGAACCGTCACCGTCATGGCGCTGGTCATCCCCGACATACTCGAACCCGCTTGCGCGACACGGCAGGCACTGGAGCGACTCGGCAGCAAGTGGCGCGTCCTGCTGGTCTACGCACTGCTCGCCGGCCCGCAGCGCCACGCCCAACTGCGCCGTCGGCTGCCGGGAATCACCCAGAAAATGCTCACCGAGACGCTGCGCGGCATGGCCGAGGACGGGCTGGTGGAGCGACGCGTCCTCAAACAGGACCCGCCCGCACACGTGGAGTACGCCCTCACAGAACTCGGCAAGACCCTCCGGGAACCCCTGGCCGCGATCTGCGACTGGGCCACCACCCACCCCACGCGCCCCGCGCCACCGGCATGAACCCTGCCTCACAGGCAGCAGCCGCCGATCCCCGGCCAGGTCGGCGACCGCACAGGTACACGCACGGTGGAAGACGGCGGTCCGGACGGTCCGGAAAAGGCCATGACCGCGTGTTCCCGGTGGCCAGGAGGCGGGCTCGTATCCGGAGCCCGCGGTGAGCGCGGTGTTCTCGTTCCCCCATCGGCGTGCACAGCCTCCGCAGCTTCCGGTCGGCAGCAGCGCCGGCGCGCGGTCCGCGCACTCGATGAGGTGCACGGTGCTGTGGTCGACGAGCTTGCCGGCGTGGGGTGTCGACCTCGGTCGGCTCAGGGACCCGCGCCTGCCAGGCATCCCGGGCCGGGCGCGGCAGGAACAAGTCGCCCCACACGCGTCAACTATCCACGCTCTCGGCCAGGAGGCCATCAGCCTCGCCGGGAATGTCCTCGACGGCAAGAGAGCCACGGCCCAGAAGACCCTGCAAGGCAAGCTCGTCACCAAGTCCACCGTCACGACGTACGCCCAGTACCTGATCGGGCTCGGCGGCTCCGCCGACGTACCGGCCGCACTTCACCAGGAGAGATGCCGGAATGCGGGCAGGCGGCGGCAACATTCCCGGCACCGCGGCGACTTCTGTGCAAACGGCCTGTCACCACGTTCCGTTCGCACAGGAGGGCTTCACAACCACATCCACGTCGATGCCGGTGGCCGGAGGGGAATCCGAGTCGAAGGCGCCCAGAACCACGTCCGCCACGCAGACCTCGACCTCGACGCGTCGGCCTCGGTCTCGGCCTCGGAAACCGCAACCGCAACCGCAACCGCCAAGGCTCGCCTTGCGGACTGCAGGAACACCACAACCCCACATCACGCCGACCGACCTCGCGCTTCCACGCAAGATATCCACGATGCTCGGGACCAACGAGAAGCTCCGACGACGTGACCCTGCACGCCTGTCCACCGGCTGTCCACCGGAGCCCCTGCAGGCGAGTCCGATCCAACGAACTGGTTCACCAAACTCGCAGGTCACAGCGCTGGAGTCCCTCGCGCGCGACAGGAAGTAGAACTGCGACCTACGCATTACGATGCACGTGCCACGAGCACCCGATTTACGGCGATTCCAAGGTCAACAGAAGCAAGAAACCCCAGGTCAGAGGTTCGACCTGGGGTTAACATCGGAGCCGCCTTCGGGATTCGAACCCGAGACCTACGCATTACGAGAACACCAGTGATCGTGACGCGGGGTGCCGCCCCGTACCACCGGTTCCGGTTTTGGCTGTTCAGAACACACACGGCGTTCCGACCCCTGCTATCGCGTCCATCTGGTCCAAAGGCGTCCGGCCTCCCCTTGGCCTCCCATCCATGTCACGTCCGCACATCCAGGGGCCGTCGAGTGGAGCCTTCGCTCGATTCTTGTCGACCAAGGTCGGACTGTAGGCGGTCAACAAAGCGCGACTCGGAGCCGGAGCTCCCGCGGAGCGGGCGCCGCCGGCGATGGCCGACTGAGACCATCCCGGCACCCTGGCCGACGTCCACACTCTCGTCCTCGCGCTCCAGGGGCCCGGCGGTCTTTCCGTCTGGAGTACAGCGGCGCAAGGGCCGGTTCCTCCGGCCCTTGCACGGGTCAGGGTCACGCCGTCTGCCGCGATGTCGGGAGCCTCGGGCAGTAGCCCTCCTCGGCCAGCCAGGCGCGGGCCCGGCCACGCTGTCGCTCATCGCCGAACCGGTGGTACCGGCGCCAGGCGCGCTCGTCACGGGCGAGGACGTCCTTGAAGCGCCGGAAGGCGCCGCGTCCGCGGACAGCGATCCGCAGCCGGTCCGCGAGGTCTGCGTCGCCGAGCCCGTCGATGAACAGCTCCATGTCCCGGTAGCCGGCCCGGGAACCCAGGGCCGGCACGTACAACCATCGATCGGGATCGTCCGCCTCCTCGGCCTCAAGCCCAGTCCCCAACTCGTCGGTGAACGCCGGCCAGCACTCCCCGGTGGACAGATCGATCCGGCCACCCGACTCAGCCGGATCGCCCTCCAGCAGCATGGCGAGCATCTCCAGATCGACCGCGAGCGGGCGCAGGAAGGGGATCGCCGCGTCTCCCGTGGCCGCGCGCAATTGGTCCGCCAGCTCCTCGTCGCCACGGAAGCCGCGCTCCCGGAGTGCGCCGAGAAACGCGGCCGCCATCTCTGCAGCCCCCGGCAGGCCCAGCGCCGCGGCCCCGGCCACACCATCGCCGACCAACTGCAGCACCTCACTCGCGGGACCACGACGCAACGCGGCAAGCAGCGCCACCCCGTCCTGAGCGTGGAGCGCGCCTCGTACGGCTCGCAGCCCTTCCTCGTCCCATCCCTCGGCCACGACCCCGACGCTAGCGCGCGCCACCGGGGACGTACGATGCCGGGTCCACCGGTCTCCCACCGCCCGACGCCGTGCCAGTGCCGGTCTCACCTGGCGCCTTCATGACCAGGCGGTCATGCCCTGGTCAGCGGTGCCGCTTACGGCCGCTCTTGCCTGCGGTGCGCCGACGCTTCCCGGCGCGGACGATGCGGGTGGCAGGAGTACGCAGTGCCCGGGCCGCCAGCTGTCCGAGCTCTTCGAGTCCGGCCCGGTCCGGGTGCGCGGAATCAAGTGCGGAGGCAACTGCGTCCCTGGCATCGGGGCCCTGGGCGCGCAGCACCTCCTTTGCGCGGTCCCCGCCGCCCGCCAGTTCCACGAGCTGGAGCAGGCTCTCGGCGAGCACCAGCAGATGCTCGGCATCGGTCATGTCCTCGGGGGACAGCAGCTCATGGTGCGCCAGCGCGGTCAGCACGAGCGGCGCCAGCACCGGGTCGCCGCGCAGCCCGTGCAGCAGCCGTTCGCCCTCGCCCTCCGGCAACCCCGTCAGCAGTACGGCGAGCATCGCCTGCGCACGCACCCGGAAGGGTATGGACCGTACTGCTTCGGTCAGTTGCCGCAGTGCGGCATCCCGCTCGCCGCGGGCCGCTATCCAGCCGGCCAGCTCCACGCGGGCGGCATCCGGGTCGTAGTCGTCGGCCAGCACACCCAGCAGGCCCGCCGCCGGGGCATGGGCCAGCTCGCCGACGAGCGGTGCGTCCCGGCCGACCGCCAGCAACCGCTGCCGTACCGCCCGGGTACCGAGCTCGGTGAGACGGATGAGCTCCACCGGTCCGGCGGTCAGCTCCTCACGCAGGCGGCGGTTTCGCTCCTGCGCCGCCGGGTCCGGCGCCGCCCCTGCGGCGCCCAGCAGCTCCGCGAGCTCCGGCGGCATGCCCTCGGGCAACTCGGGTTCAGCGGCGAGGTCGACATCGAGGAACACTGGATCGGCCATCCCCCGATCACGTTTGATCGCGCCCAGGTCCACCAGCCTGTCGAGCACCGTGCGCAGGTCCCGATCGGCGTGCTCGAACCACATCCGGTGCTGGATGTCCAATCCGCCGTCGAGTTGGAAGCGGGCCCGGTAGGCCAGGTGAACGGAGTCACGCAGCTGCGGCCAGGGCATCGGGTACGGCAGGCTGTAGAGCGTGTTCAGCACGTCCTCCAGCACATCCTCGTACGCATCGAAGAGCATCGACTCGACGTGCCAGCCGCTGCGCGCCCCGATCAGGGCCTGCCTCAGCTCGAAGCACGCCTCGAAAGCACGGAGCCACAGCTGAAGCGGGTCGGCCAGCACCGGCCGAGCCCTGGCCACCGCATACAACCGCCCCTTGACCACCCGGACCAGCCGCGCCTTCTTCGCCCACTCCACCAGCAACCCCAGCCGCGGCAGATCGGCCGAAGAGCGCACCCCCTCGGCCTTGTCGCCGGTACCCAGCACGTCCACCAGCTCACGGGCATCGGCCATCCGCAGCAGCCCAGCCGCCGTCACCGCACGGCCGTCGCGCCCCGCCCACTCGGCGAGCCCGCGCAGCTGCCCCACGATCGTCGACACCTCGGCCCGTCGGCGCAGCTCGTCGTCCGGGGGCAGCACCACGGGCAGCTGCGGCTCCGCCCGAGCCACACTGGACAGAGCACGGCCGGTCAACCGCCGTTCCATGATCGCATCAAGGGCCTGCTGGTCGTATCCGACCTCCCCGCGCTGAGCACGCTCCGCGAATCGCTGCAACGCCGCCCCGTCCAGCACGTCCACGCCCTGCTCGGCCGCTGTCATCGCCCAGAACTTCGCCAGTCCCCAGCGGGTACGGTCCGCCATCGCCGCCGGATACCGCTCCGCGACCACGTCGACCGCGGCGAGGGAGTCCTCAAGTGCAGGGCCGCGCGGGTCCGCCAACTGCGCGGCGTGCAGATAGCGCAACAGCGCACGCAGCGTACCCGGGGCGTCGGCACGTTCCTCCTCGGGAAGTTCGGTGACCTGCTCCGGCAACCAGGAGAGCAGCAGCTCCTCCACATGCCTCGGCTCCCACAACCCCAGCCGACCGTCCGCAGTCGCCCGGTGCCGGTAATCCAGCGCTGTCTCGGCCACGAACCCGTCCACCAGAAGACCTTGCTCCCCGGCCCACCGGACCAGGCGGGCGACCAACAGCCCGCAAGCCGCCTCGAACTCCTCCTCGGCCCCGGCTTCGAACCGCATCCGCATGAACTTCGCCCAACCTGTCCGCAGCTTTGATGCTTTCCTTGCCGCGCCACGCTACCGCCGAACCGCGACGCGCAGCGCAGCCGAGGACGAGCGGCCCTCTACCCTATGCGCAGCATGTAGTGGTAGTCACCCTCGCCGACCGCGGCTTCGAGCGTCCGGACGACGGACGGGCATCGTCGTACGGACCCGCGACATAGAACGGCACGTCCTCCTGGCCGAACTCGATCGGCACCGTCGCGATCCACGCCCCCAGGTCGATCCCCTGATCAGCGAACACCAGAAACGATATCTCTTCAGTGATGCATGAGGTATCATTTTCGATGGAACCGTTGCCTGAAAGGAGTTCTCACATGGCTCGAACTGTCATCGACCTCGATGACGAAATGGTCACCGAGGCTATGCGCATCTACGGCGCCAAGACCAAAGCGAAGGCCGTGCGCATGGCTATGGAGGATGC
Source organism: Streptomyces sp. NPDC002845 (assembly GCF_053591955.1). Taxonomy (NCBI): domain Bacteria; kingdom Bacillati; phylum Actinomycetota; class Actinomycetes; order Kitasatosporales; family Streptomycetaceae; genus Streptomyces; species Streptomyces sp. NPDC002845. The sequence goes on from NZ_JBSFUU010000034.1 coordinate 99,614, forward strand.
CGTCAAGCGTCACTTGCGCCAGGAGTTCGCGGACGCGGTCAAGAGTGGCGACCTCGACCTGAGTGAGATCGTCGAGAGCACCGGCCCCCGCAACGCCGACGGGACTCTCCAGCGCTCCGCGCAGGGCGCTGCGTGACCGACTACCTCGCGGACAAGTCGGCGCTCGCGCGCTGGGGTCACCCTTCCGTCGCCCCCGTCCTTGACGACCTCAGCGACCGGGGCGTCCTGGCGACCTGCGCGGCGGTGGAGTGGGAGATGGTCTACAGCGCCCGGAACAAGCCGGACATGGCCCGCATTCGCTTCCTGTTGCGCGGTTTCAACTTTCTGCACTGCGGTGACGAGGTGTTCGACCGCGTGCTCGACGTTCAAGGCACCGCCCTGGAGCGCGGTTTCCACCGCGCCCTGTCCATGGCGGATCTCCTCATCGCCGCCACCGCTGAACGCCACCGCGCGACCGTGCTCCACTACGACGGCGACTTCGACATGATCGCCTCGATCACCGGACAGCCTACGCAGTGGGTCGTACCACCCGGGACCGCGGACCGGTAGCCCGACCGCGGTGAGGGGCCTCGCGTTTCCCAGACAGGGATCCGACGGCCCGTTCATGCCGCGAGTCTCAGATCCCTGCACCCGACGTGGACCTCGCGAGCAGGGCTCGAGCGTTCCGACGGTGACGAGATGTGACGCTCGCGCTGTGGTATCGGCAGCGCAATGATCGGGCCGCACGGCTGCGGTAGTCGCGCCCCAGGTCGTGGTCGTGTTGGTGAAGCTGCCCGCGGCGCGGGGTGGGCACGCGGACGGCCCACTACCGCGTGAGGTGTTGGATCAGGTGACGGAGGCGCCCTGTTGCCTCGGGGGAGCGCGTGCACGTGAGCCCTGCGCCCTGTGGATTTGACCGCACCTCGGAGCCAGGCGTCTCTCCTGGCCCGGAGACCCCGGCAGCACACGCCGTCTCCGGTCTCTCCGAGCACTACGATCGGGCCGAGGGTGGCACACCGGACGGGGCGGGAGATCACGCGTGGCGGGGTATGCGAGGGAACGGCTGGCTGAGCTGCTCGGTGGGTTGAAGTCGACAAGGGCCTTCAGCGCCCAGCTCGAGGCACCCGCGCACGGTCTCGGGCTCGAGGTGGCCGGTGTCGGGCCGGTGAGTCTTCCGCTGCGCGCACCCCAGGCGAAGAAGCTGATCGCGGTGGCGCGCCCGGCGTTGTTCGGCCGGGGCGAGGAAACGCTGAGCGACACCAGCGTCCGCGACACCTGGCAGATCTCGCCGGATCAGATCACCCTGGCCAACCCCTCCTGGCCGACGCTGCTGAGTGGCGCGCTGGAGCATTTCCGGGACGCGCTCGGGCTCCCGGCGACGGCCCGACTGCGGGCCGAGCCGCACGCGCTGCTGGTGTACGGCAAGGGCCAGTTCTTCCTCCCCATCAGGATTCGGAGAAGGACGACGCCATGGTGGGCACACTGGTGCTCTCCCTACCCTCGGCGCACACCGGCGGAGAACTGGTCATCGAGCATGCAGGGCAGCGCAGCACCTACCGTGCCTCGAAGACGGAGCTGGCCCTCGTCGCCTTCTATGCCGACTGCCGGCACGAGGTCACCCCGGTCCGATCCGGGTACCGTGTGACCCTCACCTTCAACCTGCTTGCCAAGCCCGGTGCTTCGACGCCGGATGCCGGTCCGTTCACCGACCTGGCGCACTGCCTGGACCAGCACTTCAGCACCCCCGCCAGGCAGCGCTACGCGACGCGGGACCTCGACCCGCCGAACCGGCTGGTGTATCTGCTCGACCACGAGTACACCCAGCGGGGCCTGAGCTGGGAGCGCCTCAAGGGCGCCGACGCCGAGCGCGCCGCGCTGCTGCGCGCCGCCGCCGGGCAGGCCCGCTGCGAATCGGTGCTCGCCCTCGCCGAGGTCAAGCAGACCTGGGACGCCTACCCCACCGAGGACGCCCCCTGGGACGACTACTACGGATACGACGAAGAGGACGAAAACGAGGACGGCACCCCCGCAACCGACGACGACTACGTCGTTCAGGACCTGATCGACGACGAAATCACCCTCGACTGGTGGACCGGCCCGGACGGCACCGGCGGCGAGCCGATCTCGTTGTACGTCCACGACTACGAGTCCTGTACCAGCACCCCGAGCACGGACCTCACACCCTATGAGTCCCAGTACGAGGGCTACATGGGCAACTACGGCAACACGCTGGACCGGTGGTACAGGAGGGCCGCGGTTGTCGTGTGGCCGCGCGAGCGGGCGTTCGCGGCGCGCGGCGAGGCCGGAACGCGATGGGCCCTGGAGGAACTGCGCGACCGCATTGAGCAGGGAGACCTGGACGGGGCACGCACAGCCACACAGTCCCTCGCCCCGTTCTGGAAGCACACCGAAGCCCAACCCGAGCTGCTGGACTGCGCGTTGCACGTGGCCGCGGGCCTGGGTGTGGCCGAGACCGCGGCGATGCTGCTGGAGCCGTTCGGGGTGAGCGCGCTGGGGCCGGAACACGCCGACGGGCTGGCTGCGGCTGCCGAGCGGTACGGCACCGCGTGGCTGCGCCAGGTCGTCGACGGCTGGTTTGGCCCGCAGTACCGCTACGAACCACACCGGTACGAGTGGACCGAGAGCCTGCCGGACCTGTGCACGGCGCTGCGCTCCTCCGACCCGGATACAGCGGTGGCACGGCTGCTGCTCACCGGGGCCTGGACCGCGGTGGCCGGCGACCTGCGGCTGTGGTCCACGAACAGGCCGGCCGAGATCCGCCGCTCCCAGCTGGAGGAGCTGGGCCTGCCGCTGCAACGCATCCTGCAGGCGGCCGACCAGGAGCAGCGGGCCGAGATCCTGGCAGCGCTGCGCGCCCAGACGGACACGGTGCTGGGATGCCTGATGCCGATGCTGCGCCATTCGGCGCAGGCGCTGCCGACGGACGCCCGACGCGCGGCGGGGCTCGACGCGGTCGCGCGCGACTGCGCGGACCGGCTCCGCGCGATCGCCGCACGACAGCCGCGCGCCGCGGACGACTGGTCGATCGCCTGGACCGGTTGCGGCTGCGAACTGTGCGTGACCTTGGAGACGTTCGTTGGTTCCCGCTCGCGGCGAGTCCTCGAATGGCCGCTGGCGAAGGACGGGCGTCGGCACGTGCACACCAAGATCGACTCAGCCGAACTCCCGGTGCACCACCAGACCAGACGGCAGGGACGCCCGTACACCCTCGTGCTGACCAAGACCGAGCAGCTGTTCACCCGCGAGCGGACCGCCCGCCGCCAGGCCGAAGCCGACCTGACATGGCTGACCTCGACCTGGAACGCCTAGCCCGCTGGGCCGTGTTGAGCCCGTGAGACGTTGTTGGCGAATGCGATGAACCGTCGGCCGTGGTTTGAAGTGAGATAGACGTCTGGTCAGCCTCTGCAATACCCAGCGGAACAAGGGCCGATTCCTCCGGCCGTGCGGGACAGGATCACGCCGTCTGCCGCAGCGCCGGAAGCCTCGGGCAATAACCCTCCTCGGCCAGCCAGGCGCGGGCCCGGCCACCTCGACCTGGGAGAGCGACTTCCAGGGGCGCTGAAGCTTGATCAACTCGGTTTTGTACAGGCCGGTCGTTGATTCCATCAGGGCGTTGTCGTATGCATCTCCGACTGATCCGATACTCGCCGCGATACCGTCCGCGTCGCGGTGTTCGGCGAGCTTGAATCCACCGAGTACACCTTGAAACGATCCGGTAACGCGTGCCGCCGGTGGGGCGGGGGGGGCCGTCGTCGACACGGGTGGGCCCGTGCTTCGACTGTGAGGATGCTCAGGTGCCGCTCCGGGCGGTGGCCTGACCCGTGCTTCGACTGGCGTTGCTGCCTTGGCGTTGATCTGTCGGCCACTGCTGGAGCAGTACTCGCTGCCGCCGGGCAGGGGACGTGTCCCGATAGGGGCCTTCGCGACAGGCACCGTCACAGTCT